>NZ_CAWNWX010000074.1:41980-61290 GCF_963878195.1 Aeromonas sp. HMWF016 | reverse complement strand
CCGGCCAGCGTGACCATCGGCGCGAACGGCAAGGCCGAATTTACTGTTACTACAGTAAACGACACCATTTATGAGATGGATGAAAAGCTTGCTGTAACTATCAGTGGTGTGAAGACCAATTCAGCATTTGAAGCTATCTCGATAGTAAATGGAAAAGGTAGTGCTGAGAGCGTCATTGTGGACAACGATGCTCCCCCTACCGTGGTGATCAATAAACCTGCGGTGGTGTCCGAAGAGGGGCTGGCCAACGGGTTGCCTGATACCACAGGTAATACAGATACCACGAATGCGACCGTCGCCAGCGGGACTATTACTGTGGGTGATGCCGATAGCAGTAGCGTTATGGTCAGCCTCTCTGGCCCGTCAGGGCTCAAGGCTGGCGGGCTGGATGTGAAGTGGAGTTGGGATGCATCAGGCAAGGTGCTGACCGGGTATACCGGTACCTTGGGTGGTGCGGACTATAAGGCTGTGCTTGATGTCAAACTGACCGCACCTGCAGGAAGCACCAAAGGCGATTGGGGTTATGACGTAACTCTGAAAGGTGCCCTCGATCATCCGGTGGCTGGTGCCGAGGACACGCTGAGCTTCAACGTCGGAGTCTCTGTTTCTGATGGTCAGAGTACTACGGTCGGTTGGCTGCCCATCACCGTTGAAGACGATGCTCCCATTGCTCTTGCCACCGATGGTATTTCCGTCACTAAGACAAACATTCCGAATGTATTGACTGGTCTGTTTGATTTGACTCGGTACTCGGCAACAGCAAACCAGAGAGAGCTTGATCTGGACGGGTTTAAAATCACGGCAAAAGGATTCAAGTCGTCGACCGATTCAACTCTTATTGCTGCAGATGTTAATGCTTCAACAGCTGGGCTTGGTGTTGCCAGTAGCAATAGCCCTTATCACAACCTGGCCAATGAAGTTGATTTTCGCCTCTTTGACAATGGCAAGTCTGCATCTGAGGAGCTAATCGTCAAGCTCGATCCGGGAACCGTGGCCTATGGTGCCAACATCAAGTTCAGCCAGATGTTTGGCGGCGAGAAGGAGAGTGGTGTCGTGGAGTTTTACCGCGGAGGAGTATTGATCTCCACACTGACATTTAGCTCGGATGCGGCAGGTGGAGAGTACAACCAGAACTTCCAGGTGCAGCAGGGCGGTTTTGACACCATGGTGATCAAGGCCACCAACAACGGCAACACCAATACCTCAGACAACAGCGACTTTACCGTCAAGTCTATCGAGTTCATAGGCTCCTCTACCCCGCAGGCTATTGCTTATGGTTCGGGTACAGTTGCAACGCAATGGGGGGCGGATGGTAAAGGTTATATGGCGCTGGACATCAAGCCGGAAGATTTTGAACGTGGCCTGCTGACGGCCACTGGCTCCCCCATCACTATCAGTAAGAGTGGGAACAACACCCTGCTGGGGAATGATGAGAGTGGCAAATTGGTCTTCAAGTTGGAGTTCACCCCTGCTACCGGCAAGTGGGAGTTCTTCCAGTATGCCGAGATGCAGCGTCCGGACGATGGCGACATCGACTTTACCTTCAAGGCATATGATCGCGATGGTGACGGCTCGCAAGGCAGCTTTGCTGTCAACCCGCTAGTACGCCCGACAGTGGTCAATATAGCAAGTGACAGCGAGCTTGAAGGTACCAGTCTGCAACATGTCGTGACCCTTAGCGGGGTGACTAATGTGGCGACCGAGTACAACTTCTCCATTGCTGGCACTGGAACGAATTCCGCGACAAGCGCTGATTGGGGAAGACCAACATTTAGCAATGGTGTGACTTTGAGCGCTGATGGTAAGAGCGTGAGCGTTCCTGCAGGGGTGACCAGCTTCACGGTTACTGTGCCTACAGTGAACGATCGTCTGGTTGAGACTAACGAGACTCTGCAAGTGACTGTGGGTGACAAGAGTGGCACCGGCACCATAGTCGACAATGATTTCTCGGTGCGGCTCGGTGGTGGTCTGGTCGATGAGGATGGTTTGTCTGGTGGCAACGCCGTCTTGCCCGAGCCTGTCGGGACGCCGACCAGCGGTCCGCTTTCGGTGACTCAATCGCTGCAGGTTACCGATGGCAATGGTGGCAACGTATCCGGCGTTCAGCTCAAGTTGGTCAGCATCACCGGATTGAGTGGCATTACCGGCATTGATGGCCAGCCCGTGAATGTGGTGCAGGATGGTGCGGGTCTCAAAGGTTACTTTGGAACCAACCTGGCCAATGTGGCCTTTACCGTAACGGTAGACAACAACTCGAATCCGCCGAGCTATACCTTCACCCTGATCAAGCCGCTCAGCCACCTTGTGGATGGTCAAAGCAGCGTATTGAACAGTCAGGATGAGCTGCGTCTCACGGTGAATTATGAGGTGAGCAAAGCTGGTTCCGACACTGCGAGCGGCTCTTTCGATGTTGCCGTGCGTGATGATGTACCGGTTGCTGTGGTCGATGATGCCAAAGTTAATGTGGTTGTTGATTCATTCCAAGTTTCGGGGGTTGATGCTAACTGGGTAAATTGGAGTGGTGGTTCGTATGTCAAAGTCAGTGACTCTGATGATGTTAACCCAGGTAAAGATCAGATTCGTTGGGGTGGGGGTAGTAATCCGTCTGGCTACGGCTTCCTGGACAATGATGCGGCATTGAATGGCGCAATTCCGATCAATGAAGAGATCAAACTGGGCACATTCACTCACTACAACAACCCGATTTATAACGATGCTATCAGTGCTGCAACGATGGAGGTCACTTTCTCCGTAACTGATGCACTGGGACGGGTCACACCAATAAAACTTGTTGTGAATTTCAATCATAACGAAACCCCCAATGACAAATGGGGGAATGGTGATGACATCATCTCGATCGGTAATACGACCGCAACCTTCAACTTTGAAGGTAAGGCATACACGCTGGAGGTACTGGGTTTCCGCGATGCGGGTGGCAATGTGGTGAAGACTATTTACACCAAAGAGAATGCCAGCAACAGCTTCGATCTGATCGTCAAGTTGGTGGAGGGATCTGGTTATCAGCTGCCGCAGACCACAGGAAATGTGCTGGCCAACGATCTTGCCGGTGCTGATGGTGTCCTGAGTGTCATTGGCTACGGAGTCGGCAGCAGCTCGACCACCTATACCAACGGCGCTGGTACCCAGGTAGTTGGTCTGTACGGGGTGCTGACCATTCTGGCCAACGGTGCCTATACCTATCAGGTCACCAAGAATGGCAGTCAAATCCCGGCTGATGCGCGCGAAGTGTTTAGCTACAGCGTGCGCGATGGTGATGGCGACACCACCAACAGTACTCTGACCATCAGCGTCAACCCGGTGGACAGTAACGGGGTTCCGGTTCATCTGCCGCTAACTGTTGATGGTACCGACCTCAATGATTCCATCGTGGTGCGCAATGGCGAGAGAGCGGCTAATCCTGACCGCATGGATGTTTCCTTCGGCGGTAATCTGCTGGGTGAAGTCACAACCAGTAACGGCGGCACCGACCATATACATAGCGGTACCAGCTACAACAAGGGAAGTGCCGACCAGATCGTTAGCAGCGGTGCCGGCAATGACCATATCGAAACCGGCAGCGGCAACGATGTGATTTATGCAGGTAAAACCGGAGCTGATGGATTTGGTACCGACGATTCGTTGCAACTGACGGTAGATCAGCTCAAGGCTCATCACATCATGACCGGCAGCTTGTCTGGTGCCGATGCCATGCTTGATGGTGACGGTCTGCTGCTGAGCGTTGATGTGAGCAGCCGACAAGCGGATGTGGTCAATGGTGGCAGTGGCAATGACAAGATATACGGGCAATCAGGCTCCGACATCCTGTTTGGTGGCACCGGTGACGACTACATCGATGGTGGCAGTCACAACGATGCGCTGCGTGGTGGTCTGGGGAACGATATCCTGATCGGCGGGCTCGGCAACGATGTGATGCGTGGTGATGGCGGTTCAGATACTTTTGTCTGGAACAAGGGGGATACCGTATCCGGCTCTCTGACCAAGGATTACATCATGGACTTCAACAAGGGGTCAGGCACTGTCAATCTTTCGGAAAGTGACAAGCTGGATCTGCGCGATTTGCTGGATCACGACGGTTCTCGCAACCAGAACGATCTGAAGAGCCTGCTCTCGGTGTTTGAGGACAACGAAGGGGTGCATCTGCAGGTCAGGGAGGGCAGCTCTACTTCTGCGATTACCCAAGAAATCGTGTTGATGAACCACACCTTTGGCAGTCTGACGGGCGGTTCGGCGACCACGGCCAATCAGGTGATCGATTACATGTTGAATAATCACATGCTCGATATTGACAAGCCGTAAGCACTAACAGCTACGCGATAAAAAGCGGCAGAGAAATCTGCCGCTTTTTTATTTTTAAGCGAAGAAAAATCAGTTGCCGAGGGTGGCGAACAGACTCTGCTCCAGGGTTCCGCGAGAGACACAGACCGGCTTGATGGAGGGGGCCGGTACGCGCTCGCCTGAGGATTCAACGAAGAACAGCTCGGTGTTGCCCTTGACGTTGACGGTCGCCACGCTGCTGTTGCCGCTCTGGGTGATGATCAGGTTGATCTGCAGGTTGGGGTTACCCAGCGCGACTTTGGAGCCCATGGTACCGCAATCCAGCCACTCCAGACCGTCGGCAGAGTGCTCGACGTTGGCGGTCATCAGGCCGGAACCGCGCTGGCTGTTTTCGATGTTGAGGCCGTGATCGGTGAACCACTTCTCGGCACGGGCCCATACCAAGTCAACTGGGATCGCCATCTCCTGGGTATTGTTGGTCGCCTTGGCAATCGGCGGGTTGTAGCGGTACTCTTCACCACCATTGTTGTCACCGGCACAACCGACCAGCAGCAGCGCCAGAGCGCCTCCCATAATCTTTTTCATCTTCTTTCTCTCGTCCATTTCATCCGGCCATTGGCCAACCGGCGCCTATTATCTCCGGAGCGACAATCTCTGTCAGCAAGCATCCTGCATCGACCGCGTTATTGTGCCAGTCAGGTCGCTTTACAAAACCGGTTTGCTATCATAGATTTGCTCGAAATTCCTCCATAAGCGCCCCTGTGAACAACATGCTCACCCCGGATCTGCTGCAGCAGATCATCGACCATCTGCCAATGAGTATCTTCTGTCGGGATAAGCATGGGTGCTACCTCTTTGCCAACCGCATGTTTGCCAGCGAGGCAGGCTATCTCTCGCCTGCCGAAGTCGTCGGCAAGACGAATGCGCAGATGCCGTGGGGAGACATCTTTAGCGAGGAGGACAAGCAACTGCTGGCGAAGGGGGAGCCGCTGCTTTATCAGCAACTCCACTGCAACAGCGGCGGCAACACCAGCTGGATGGAGATCCACAAGGTGCCGCTCTATGACCAGCAGGGCGAGCCTTATGCCGTGTTTGGCGTGGTCAACGAGATTGCGCAACGAAAAAACCTCGAACAGACGGTCAAGAACCAGCAGGTATTGCAGCGGTTTTTGCTGGATGCGATCCCCGATATTATCCGCTTCGATGACCATAACGGCGTGCTGCTGGAGTGCAATCAGGCTTTTCTCGACTTTATCGGGCAGCGGGCCGAGGAGGTGCTGGGCCACCAGATCCCCTATCGCCTCTCTGCGCCGCAAGGGATGGATCAGGGAGAGTGCTGCCTGCTGGACGCCAGTGGCAAGGGGCGGCACATGGAGATCACCCGGGTGGATGTGTCCGATGGTGATGGCTACTCCCTCGGGGTGCTGACGCTGGGTCGCGATATCACGGGGCTGCGTACCACTCAGGCCCAGCTGCAACAGGAGCAGCACTACGACAGCCTGACCGGCTTGCTCAAGCTCTCCCGCTTTCTGCAGACCAGCCGCCATCTCGGTGGCCGTAATGCCACGCTGGTGCTGGTCGACCTGCACCATTTTCGCGAGATCAATGATCGCTTCGGGATCCGGATTGCCGATCGCCTGCTCAGTCAGGTGGCCAAGCGGCTGCAGCAGTTGGCGCCGCCGCGCTCGCTGCTGTGCAGGGTGGCGGCTGATGATTTCAGCCTGCTGCTGCCCGAGCTCAGCGAGCCGTTGCCAGGGTGGAGCCAGCAGTTGCAGCAGCAGCTGATGGAGCACTATCAGGTGGAAGAGCACCGCATCCAGATCCCGGTTTTCCTCGGGCTGGCTCAGGGCAAGGCCAATGATGCCGAACGGCTGCTCAGCCATGCGGAGGCTGCACTGGCGCAGGGCAAGCGGCAGCAGCACTACACCACCCTGTTCGATCCTGAGCTCCATGCCAAGCTCAAGCGGCGGCAGCTCATTGCGGCCCAGCTGCCACTGGCCATCAAGTCAGCCCAGCTGGTTGCGGTCTATCAACCCATCGTCTGCAGCAGAACGCTCCGGTTGCACGGCGCCGAGTTGCTCTGTCGCTGGCCCCATCCCGAGCTGGGGATGATCTCCCCCGACGAGTTCATCCCGCTGGCAGAAGAGATGGGGGTGATCGGCCAGCTTGGTCAGCTGATGCTGGAGCAAGGTTGTGCCCAGCTGGCACAGTGGCAGACGGCTTGCCCGGAGATGATGCTCTCCATCAACCTCTCGCCGCTGCAATTTCGTGATCCGGCCCTCTGCGAGCTGGTACAGGGTTGTATCGTCCGCCATGGGCTCAAGGCCAGTCAGCTGGAGCTGGAGATCACCGAAGGGGTTCTGATGGAGAATGCCGACCAGATAGAGACCAACCTCGACAACCTGATCGCCGCCGGCTTCCAGCTGGCCATCGATGACTTTGGCACCGGCTACTGCTCGCTGGCCTATCTGCCGCGGCTCAAGGTCGCGACCCTCAAGCTGGACCGCAGTTTTACCCATGGGCTTGCCAGCAACACAGCGACGACCGCTATCGTGCGTTCCGTCATCGGGCTGGGCCATGAACTCGGGATCCGCATCACGGCCGAGGGGGTGGAAACGCCGGAGCAGCAGCAGTGGCTGACCGATGCCGGTTGCGATCGCCTGCAGGGCTACCTGTTCAGCCGGCCGCTGCCGCCGCAGGAGTTCGCCGCCAGCTATCTGGGCTGACTTCGTGCCAGAAACAACAAGGCCACCTTGCGGTGGCCTTGTTGTTTGGCGATGGGGCAGGATCAATCCTGGAAGTAGGTGCCCCAGCCATCGTAGTCCACCCCGTATTTTTCGAGGATGGGCAGCATCTTGGCGATATCGGCCACGATGGCTTCGACATTCAGCTTGCACTCGATGGTGGCATCGAAGCAGAAGATGGTGGCGCCGTCATCCAGTTCCATCTCTTCGGCATCAGTCACTTCGAAACCGGCCTTGAACAGGTCAACCGCTGCTTTTTCCAGACGGTCGAAATCCTGGCAGGCGAAGTGGTGTTCAATGTCGTAATCCGCGTCAGGGTTGCTGCCGTCGGCCAGCAGCTCGTTGACGATCTCTGTGGTCTCTTCACGCCACTCTTGCATATTCAGACTCATGTTGCCTCCAGGCGGTATCGTTGCGGCAAAGCATACTCGCACAGCGCATCCGGCTCAATGCGGCAAACCTGCAGAAGCGCTGATTTCCCGCTGTTTGGTGATGAATGGCACAGGAGAGTGGTGTGGCGAGCCCGGTTTTTGCCCCGAAACGGCCAATAACTACCCGTTGCGTTCAGTTGTTGAGCGAACAAACTTTTTATCGTGCCAGCGTGGTTGACACCATGCGCCGGAAAGGGTTTAATGCGCGCCGTTGCCCAGATAGCTCAGTCGGTAGAGCAGGGGATTGAAAATCCCCGTGTCGGCGGTTCGATTCCGTCTCTGGGCACCACAATTCCTCCTTAGTTCAGTCGGTAGAACGGCGGACTGTTAATCCGTATGTCACTGGTTCAAGTCCAGTAGGAGGAGCCAAATTCGAAAAGCCCGCTCAATCGAGCGGGCTTTTTCATTTCTAGCTGCCGTTGCAGGCGGCTAAAAAGAGCGTCGCGCCACAGGTGGCACTGAACAGCAGCATGCCGGTCTGCAACATGCTGCCAGGGCATGGCTTTTTCTCTCTTTTTCCGGCCCTGATCCACTTTGGTTTCATCACGTTCCCTTATCCATTTTGTCGGCCTGAATCCCTGCACTCCTCTGCAGGCTCGCCATCTTTGTTGAATGAGTGCATGGCGTCAATCTCCCGGCCAGGAGAATAATTCAGCAAGCAATCTCCTCCCTGACTGCGCGATTCAATCCTCTTTTTGCACCCTTTGAAGCAGCTTCCACATTCGCAAAAAGCGGCATGACCCGGCTGGCGAGCGAGGCTAAGATGGGCTGAGCCTATTCCGACCTCGACATGGAGAGAGTCAAGATGAGCAGCCCACTGCACTACGTACTGGACGGCATCCACTGCGAGCCGCACTTTTTTACCGTTCCACTCGATCACGACGATCCCGATGGCGAGAGCCTGACCCTCTTTGCCCGCACTTTGTGCCGCAAGGAGCGGCTCGATGACAAGCTCCCCTGGCTGCTCTTTTTGCAGGGCGGCCCTGGGTTCGGGGCGCCGCGCCCGACCGCCAACAGTGGCTGGCTCAAGCGGGCGCTCGAAGAGTTTCGGGTGGTACTGCTCGATCAGCGGGGCACCGGCATGTCGAGCCCCATCCACAGTCATACACTGGCCAAAATGACCCCGGCTGAGCAGGCGGAGTATCTCAGCCATTTCCGCGCCGACAGCATAGTGCAGGATGCCGAGTTTATCCGGCAGGAGCTGAGCCCCTCCCACCGCTGGAGCCTGCTTGGTCAGAGCTTTGGCGGCTTCTGCTGCCTGACCTACCTCTCGCTCTTCCCCGACAGTCTGCGGGAGGTCTATATCACCGGCGGCATCGCGCCGATTGGCCGCAGTGCAGAGGAGGTCTACCGCGCCACCTACCAGCGGGTGGCCGACAAGAATCGCGCCTTCTTTGCCCGCTTCCCCCATGCCCAGCCCATCGCCAACCGGCTGGCCAACCATCTGCACCAGCACGATGTGCAGCTGCCCAACGGCCAGCGCCTGACGGTGGAGCAGTTCCAGCAGCAGGGGCTGGATCTGGGGGCCACGGGCGCCTTCGAGGAGCTCTACTATCTGCTGGAGCAGGCCTTTATCGGCGACAAGCTGAGCCCGGCGTTTCTCTATCAGGTGCAGAGCATGCAGCCATTCAATACCAATCCGCTGTTCGCCATCCTGCACGAGGCCATCTACGCCGAAGGGGAGGCGACCCGCTGGGCCGCCGCCCGGGTCAGAGAGGCACTTCCCGAACTGAACTGGGCACCCGGCAAGGATTTCGCCTTCACTGGCGAGATGATCTTCCCCTGGATGTTCGAGCAGTTCCGCGAGTTGCTGCCCCTGAAAGAGGCTGCCCATCTGTTGGCCAACAAGGCGGACTGGGGGCCGCTCTATGACCCGGCCCAGCTGGCCCGCAACCAGGTGCCGGTGGCCTGCGCCGTCTATGCCGAGGATATGTATGTGGAGTTTGACTACAGTCGCGAGACGCTGCGCGGTTTGGGTAGCAGCCGCGCCTGGATCACCAACGAGTATGAGCACAACGGCTTGCGGGCTGATGGTGAGGTGGTGCTCGACAAACTCATCGCCCTGAACCGGGATCGCTGAGGCGGATAGAGACGCCGGATTGCGGATAAAACAAGGGGCCATATCGGCCCCTTTTTCGTTGCTTGCGGTGATGTTACTTATTTTGTCTCGTCGCGCCAGCGGCGGAAGATCAGCGAGGTGTTGATGCCGCCAAAGGCGAAGTTGTTGGACATCAGATACTCGATCTCCAGCTGTCGTCCTTGACCCGTGATGTGGTCGAGGGGCTCGCAGGCAGGATCCGGGTTGGCCAGATTGAGGGTCGGAGCAAACCAGCCGTCGTGCAGCATCTCAAGCGACAGCCAGGCTTCGATGGCGCCACAGGCGCCGAGGGTATGGCCGAAGTAGCTCTTGAGCGAGGAGATGGGGGTTTTGTCACCGAAGATGGCGGCGGTTGCCTGGCTCTCGGCGATATCGCCCCGCTCGGTGGCGGTGCCGTGGGCACTGATGTAGCCAATTTGCTCGGGACGCAACCCGGCCTGATCCAGCGCCATCTGCATGCAGAGCTGCATGGTCTGGCTCTGGGGTTGGGTAACGTGGGCCGCATCGCAGTTGGTGGCAAAGCCGACCAGCTCGGCGATGATGGGCGCACCGCGGGCGAGGGCATGTTCCAGCTCTTCGAGCACCAGAGTGGCAGCCCCTTCCCCGATCACCAGTCCGTCGCGATCCCGGTCAAACGGGCGCGGGGTGAGCTCGGGGGTATCGTTGAGCTGACTGGTGGCAAACAGGGTATCGAACACCACAGCTTCGGAGGGGCAGAGCTCCTCCGCGCCACCCGCCACCATCACGGTCTGGTAGCCGTGGCGGATCGCCTCGTAGGCGTAGCCGATCCCCTGGCTGCCCGAGGTGCAGGCGCTGGATGTCGGGATGACCCGGCCACGCAGGCCAAAGAAGAGGCCGGTGTTGACCGCCGTCGTGTGCGGCATCATCTGCACATAGGTGGTGGCGGTGATGTTGGCGGTGGTCTTGTCGTTGAGCATGGCGCCAAAGGCGCTGATGGGCGCCGTGCTGCCGGTGGAGGAGCCATAGGCGATACCGGTGCGGCCATCGCTGAGCACAGGTTCGTTCAGCAACTTGGCCTGCTCCAGCGCGAGCTCGGAGGCCACGGTCGACATCTCGGAGACTCGCCCCATGGCGCGGATCTTCTTGCGCGGATAGTGGGCCGGCAGGGTAAAGTCGCTGATCGGCGCGGCCAGCCGGGTGTTGAGCCCGTCATAGACCCCCCACTCGTGCATGGTGACCACGGCATTGCGTCCTGCCTGCAGGCGCGGTTTGACGCTGGCCCAGTCGTTGCCAAAGGCGGTCACACCGGCCATGCCGGTGACTACGACCCGTCGATTCATATCAGGCCTCCGTTGATGGAAATTACTTGCCGGGTGACATAGCCGGCGATGTCGGACATCAGGTAGGAGACCAGACCGGCTACCTCCTCTGCCTGCCCCATGCGTTTGAGGGGGATCATCTTGAGCGCTTCACTCTCTACCTCCGGGCTGACCATGCCGGTATCGATCAGCCCTGGTGCCACGCAGTTGACCGTGATCCGCCGTTTGGCGAGCTCCAGCGCCAGCGCCTTGGTCGCGCCGATAAGGCCAGCTTTGGAGGCGCTGTAGTTGACCTGACCGCGGTTGCCCATGATACCGGAGACCGACGAAAGGGTAACGATGCGTCCGCCGCGGCGCAGCCCGATCATCGGCATGATGCAGGGCTTGAGCAGGTTGTAGAAACCGTCGAGGTTGGTGTGGATGACATCATCCCACTCATCGTCGGTGAGCGCCGGGAAGGCGCCGTCACGCACGATGCCCGCATTGCAGACCACGCCGTAGTAGGCACCGTGCTGCTCGATGTCGGCTTCAAGGCGTTCGCGGCACAGCTCGCGATCGCCGATATCGAACTGGATCAGTCGCCCGGCCCCGCCCTGGGCGGTGATCTCGTCGAGGGTCGCCTGTGCCCCCTGCTGGTCGCTGTGGTAGTGGACGACTACGGTGAAACCGTCGGCCGCCAGCTTGATGGCGATGGCGCGGCCAATTCCCTTGCTGGCGCCGCTTACCAATACGGTCGAGTTCATTGTTTCTGCTCCAGTAAATCTGTCAGTTGTGCCTCGGTGGGCTGATAGGTGCTCAGGCGGGCTCTGGCACACTCGCGATCCCCAATCCAGATGCTGCATTCAAAGCTGGCCATCCCGCCATCCTGCAGCAGGCAGTGGGCCTCGATGCGCAGCAGGCTACCGGCGGCGAAGACTGGCAGCTGGCTCTGGTATTTGCGGGTTCCGAGCAGCATGCCGATCCGCACCGGCTCATGGTGGCTGTGCGCCTGCATACCGGCCCAGGCGGCGATGGTTTGCGCCATCAGTTCGATACCGCACCAGCCGGGCAGATCGCCATTGTCATCGAGCAGCAGCGCCTGCCGGGCTCCTACCACCGTTTCGCAGCAGACCCCGTGCTCGTCGTGCGCCGTGACGCGCTCGAGCAGCAGCATGGGCGCACGATGGGGAAGCAGTTGTTCTATGGGAGGAAAAGTCATGATGCCTCTTTGCCAAAAATCAGGCTGACGTTGTTGCCACCAAAGGCAAACGAGTTGGACATGATGATATCGACCGGCCCCTGATCTTGAACAAGGGCGATGGGGCCCAGCGCCGGATCGGCGGTTTCACCCTGCGGTGGCAGCGGCAGGCCACGCTCGATCAGCAGGCAGCAGAGCGCCGCTTCGGTCGCACCGGCAGCCCCGAGGGTGTGGCCGGTCAGTACCTTGGTCGAGCTGACCGGCACCTTGTTCGGGAAGAGGCGTGCCAGCGCGCGGCTCTCCATCTCGTCGTTGAGACGGGTGGCGGTGCCGTGGGCATTGACGTAGCCGACCTGCTCAGCCTCAAGGCCGGCGCGGGTCAGCGCCATCCGCATTGCCCGCTCGGCCCCTTCCCCTTGCGGGTGCGGCGCCGAGATATGCCAGGCATCCGATGACTCCCCATCCCCCAGCAGGGCAAGCGGAGCGGGCTCCAGGCTCACCAGAAACAGGGCCGCCCCTTCGCTGATGTTGATGCCGTCGCGCCCGGCGGCAAACGGCTGGCAGCGCTGTTCACTCAGGGACTCCAGACTGTCAAAGCCGTTGAGGGTGAGGCCGCACAGGGAGTCGGCCCCACCGACCAGCGCCACATCGGCCTGACCGCTGGCCAGCAGGCGGCGGGCGGTGATGAAGGCGCGCGCGCTCGACGAACAGGCGGTCGAGATGGTCATCGCCGGTCCCTCAATGCCGAGATGGGCGGCGAGAAACAGCGACGGCGAGCCGAGCTCCTGCTGCACGTAGTCAAATGGTGGTGGCAGCGGGTCGCCGCGCTCGCTCGCCGCGACGGCGGCTTCGGCCTCGCCGATGCCGGAGGTACTGGTGCCGAGCACCAGCGCTATCCGCTGCGGGCCGACGCGGGCGATAGCGGCGTTCACTTCATCTTCGATATCGGCCAGCGCAGCGAGCAGCAACCGGTTGTTGCGCGAGTCGTAGGGGGCGATCGTCACCGCTGGCAGCGGATGGCACACCCGGCCAACCGGCGAGGTGCGGCCATCGACCAGCGTCCAGCGCTCGCCATCGAGCGGGCTGGCGCCACGGGTGCGCCACGCCTCGAGGGCGGCACTCACCTCATCCTTGCCACGGCCGAGGGCGTTGATGAGGCTGTAGGCGTGAATGTAGAGGGTCATTGCGCCAGATTCTCCAGTTGCAGGCGGTAGCCAAAGCGGTGCTGGGTCAGGCTGACCGGCTCGCGCTGGCCTTGCCAGCTCTGATAGCGGATCTCGGTGACCAGCACGCCGGCAGGGTCGGTGAGGCGGCGAACATCCCCCTCATCGATCAGCTGCCAGCCCGCCGGCAGGCGGGATTGCCACTCGGCCAGCGGCCAGTAGCAGAGCATCACGTCAGCCAGCACCTGAGCCGGTGGGGGCAGGGCATTGCCGGGCAGTGGGATCAGCCGCTCGCTGTGAATGCCGCTTTGGTCGTATTGCACCTTGAAAAGGCGCGCCCCGGTCGGCATCAGCCCGACCAGGGTGATGCCCTGCTGGCCAGCTTCCAGCGCGGTGAGCAGCTGATACTGCTTGCCCTCGACGCTGGCGATCAGCAACTGCTGACGGTTTAGCGGTTCGGCGCGCTGGGGCGCCGGCAGTGAGAGGGGGACGCCCGGGGCGATAAACGCCTCAATTCCTTGCTGGCTGCTGCACCCGGTCAGCAGTACCAGCAGCAAGTACCAGTATCTCATCATGACTCCGCAGCTGGCCGCGGGGCCAGCACCATGGGCGATAACAGAAACGCGGTGAAGATCCCGCCGCTCAGCACTATCCCGAAACCGGCGATGGCCGGGGTGTTGCTGAGCGCCAGCAGGCCGAAGGCCAGCAGGGTGGTGAGGTGCGCCAGCAAGATGGCGAGCAGGGTCGATTGCTGGCGGGCAGGCTCGCTGCCGCAGTGGGCGAAGAAGAGCCCGTAATCGATGCCGATGCCGAAGATCAGGCTCAGCGCCAGCACGCCAAAGAGGGTGAGCGGCTGGGCACTGAAGCCGAGTAGCGCCAGCCCCATGGCGATAGCCAGCCCGTTGACCAGCAGGATGCGCAGGGTCAGGCGCCAGCCGATGCGATGCCAGAGCAGCCCCATCACCAGCACCACCGCGACCAGCAGCAGCTCGGCGAGCTTGAGGCGGTAATCGGCAAAGAGCTGGCTCCACTGGCTGCGCTGATCCTGCCAGATAATCCCGTCATGCTCGTCGGCCAGACGGGCCAGCGCGGCGGCATCGTGAATGCCGGCCAGCGGCACCCAGATCCCGACCCGGCCATCGGGCAGGGCGTACCAGAGCAGGCGGCTCCCTTCGCTGACCGGGCTGTCTAGCCACGCCTCGGGGGTCAGCAGATCCAGGGGGCGAGCGCTGGCCTCCACCGGTACACCGGCAGCCTTGAGGGCGGTAATGACGCCCGGTTGCAGCGCCATGATGGCCTGATGATCTGCCTGCTGACGTGCTTTGGATGGTATCCACTGGCTGATGGCTACAAACTGGTCGAGCACCTTGTGCTGGCGGGCCAGCTCAAGCTGATCCGCCAGTGTTTCGAGCCGGGTGAGGGCTTGCTCGCCATCGCTGCCCACCACCAGATAGCCGGTCATACCGCCCTGCTGGCCGGTCAGTTGCTGGATCTGGCGCTCTTGCGCCTGCAGCTCGTGGGGCAGGGGTTGCAGCTTCTGGATGTCGTCATCGACCTCGAGACGGCTGATGCCGATGGCGCTGATCAGCAGTACCAGTAGCGGCAGCCAGCGGCGAAGGCCGCCCGGGCGCTGCCAGGCCTCAATCCAGCGCACCTGCCAGTGGCGGATGGGCAAAGCTCCCTGCGGCAGGTCGCCCAGCCAGTAGGGGAAGAGCAGCAGCACAGTCAGGAAGGCGGCCAGCAAGCCTGCCAGCGCGCAGATGGCGAGCTGCTGCAGCCCCGGGAAGGGGGCGAGCCAGAGCAGGGCATAGCCGATCAGGGTGGTGAGCAGCGCCAGACTCAGCCCCGGCAGCAGGTGGGCGCGAGTCTGCGCCGGTGTCTCGTGGCCATGCAGGCGCCGCTCGCTCAGGAAGTGGATGGCATAGTCGATGGAGATGCCGATGAGGCTTGAGCTGATCACCAGGGTGAAGACGTGGATCTCGCCAAACACCAGTAGTACGGCGCCGAGTCCCCATAGCATCCCCATCGTCAGCGGCAGCAGGGAGAGCAGCAGGGCGCGCACTGAGCGAAACGCCAGCCAGATCAGCACAATGACCCCGACAAGGGAGCCCAGCCCGATGGTCGAGATATCCTGCTCGGCGAGCGTGCTGGCGTGCTGGCTGTAGAAGAGGGTGCCGCGGCGCAGCAGTTCGACGCCCGGATAGTGCTGGCGCAACTGCTGCTCGGCGGTTGCCAGCTCGGTGAGCAGCTGGCGGTTATGCGCCATGTCGAAAGCGGAGAGGTTGAGCTCGGCCCGCACCATATACCAGCGGCGGCCATCCGGCCCAGTGCTGCTGAGCCAGCCCTTTTCGTCCAGCTGCATCGGACTCTTCTGCTCAAGCACTGCGGCGCGGGTCAGCAGCAGGGGATCGGCCTGCCACTCGGCGCGCGAGACGCCGCCGAAGGGGGAGTAGATCTGCCCCAGCACCCACTGACTCCACCCCTCCGGGCCACTGGCCAGCCGTGCCCGTGCGCTCGGCGTGAGGTGTTGCCACGCCATCTGCCGCATGTAGCTCTGCCAGGCGCCGGCGAGGGTCGGCTGGGCCGCCTTCAGATGTTCCAGTGAGTTGATGCCGGCCAGCTGCTTGCTCCACGCGGTCGCGGCGGCTTCACCATTTTCGCCGGCGGGCAGGCTCACCAGCCACACCAGCTGCCGGTCGAGGTTGCCGAGCAGTCCGGCCCTGATTTCCGGATGCCACTGCTGGTGCTCCTCTTTGGGCAGCAGATCCATCACGCTGGTATTGAAGCGGGCGCGGGGCAGGGCCAGCGCCAGGGCAAGGCAGACCGCTACGCAGAGCAGTAGCCACAGTCGCCCCAGCAGGCACCACTGTTTCTCAGTGAGCATCAAAACGGGATCGCTCCTCGGCATTCAGGGGCAGGGTTTTAAGCTGCCAGTCAACAAAGCGGATCAGGGTGACATCGCCCTGTTTGTCATGGATGGCGAGCGATACGAGCTCGTGACGCCCCTTGAGCACCAGACTGGCGAAGACCTTGTCGAGAGGTGAGCGGATGGGCTCGAGGGTCAGGGTCCACTCCTCCCCCTCGCTGGAGAGGGTATGGCGAAAGTAGTTATCCAGCGCTGCTTCGCTCGGGTCGAACAGGGCCAGCATCAGATTGCTGAACTCCAGCAGTTGCGGGCTGTCGAGGGTCTGGGCCGGTTGACCGGGCAGCTGCTGCACCATGCGTGTCGGGGTGAGGGTCAGGGTCAGGGGAAAGGGCTTTTGCTGCTGCCACCAGAGCCCTTGGCCCTTTACCAGCAGCAGCTCGCCGCTGGAGCGCAGCGCCTGGGTGAGGCCGCTGATCTGGCGCTCCTGCTCGAAGCGGGCGCTGCGGGCATCCGCCGCCGTGAGCTGTTGCTGCACGTCGGCCAGGGTGATTGCCAGTGCGGGCCAGGAGAGCAGGGCCAGCAGCAGAAGGGTGAGGCGGGCCATCATTCGCTCACCCCCAGCTTGTCGAGCAGCACCTGTGGCGAAGCGAAGCACATCTCGCCGCTCTGTTTGCTGACCGCCACTTGCACCGTGTAACCCTTGCTGGTGCGCTTGCCGCTCTGCGGGTCATAGAGGAGGTAATCGATCTTGAGGCGGTGCTGGTACTCGACCAGGGTGGCGCGCACCCGCACCGTCTGGCCAAAGCGCAGCGGGGCTATGTACTTCATCCGCACATCGATGACCGGCCACAGATAGCCGGAGGCCTCCATTTGCGGGTAGTTGTAGTCGATGCGGTCGAGCAGGGCGCAGCGGGCCAGCTCGATATAGCGCAGGTAGTGGCCGTGCCAGGCGACGGCCATCATGTCCACGTCGTGGAAGGGGACGGTGACATCGACCTCGGCACTCAGTTGCCAGGGCTCAGACATGGGGCACCTCGTCATAAATCGGGTAGTGGCGCGATTGCAGGCGGGCCATCATGGCGCGCAGCTCGGTTTCCAGCGGCCGGTCTTCGCAGAGGAAGGGGTGATCGCGGCGCACCGCCGTGACAGTGGCTGCGAGCACCGGGCTGAGGGTGGTCAGGTCATTGCCCTGCAGGGCAAGGCGCAGCTCGACCCCTTGCACTGCCGCCAGCAGGCTGGCGCTGGCCACCTGCTCGGTCAGGGTCAGTACCCGCAGCGCATCGCGGGCGGCAATAGTGCCCATGCTCACCTTGTCCTGATTGTGACACTCGGTCGAGCGCGAGAAGACGCTGGCAGGCATGGTGTGCTTGAGCGCTTCCGCAGTCCAGGCCGAGGCGCCGATCTGCACCGCCTTGAAGCCGTGGTTGATAAAGCGGCGCTCGGCGCTTGCGCCGGAGAGGTTGCTCGGCAGCCCCTGATTGAACTTGCTGTCGACCAGCTGGGCTAGCTGACGGTCGAGCAGGTCGGCCAGATTGGCCACCGCCACCTTCATGCTGTCCATCGCCATGGCAATATGGCCGCCGTAGAAGTGACCGCCGTGCATCACATGCTCCCCGTCACCGTCGATGAGGGGGTTGTCGTTGGCGCTGTTGAGCTCGTTTTCGATAAGCGTGCGCCACCAGGGCAGGCTGTCGGCCACCACGCCGATGACGTGGGGGGCGCAGCGCAGGGAGTAGCGATCCTGCAGCCGGTTGCTGTGGTGCGGCAGCTCGCCGCTCTGCAGATCGGCGCGCAGCCAGGCAGCGATCTGCTGCTGGCCCGGGTGGGGCTTGGCGGCAAACAGTCGCTCGTCAAAGTGGAAGGCGTTGCCCGCCATCGCCACGCTCACCAGCGCCGTGATGCGGGTGCAGAGCCGCATCAGGTAGTCGCAGCGGGAATAGGCGAGGCAGGCGAGCGCCGTCATCACCGAGGTGCCGTTCATCAGCGCCAGCCCCTCTTTCGGGCGCAGTTGGAGCGGTGTGACGCCGAGCTCGCGATAGAGGTTGGCCGTGTTGGTCAGCTCCCCGTTGCGATAGAGTTCTCGCTCGCCGATGAGTGCTGCCGCCACGTAGGAGAGCGGGGTGAGATCGCCGCTGGCGCCGACCGAACCCTCTTCGGGAATGCGCGGCAGCAGGTCTTGCTCCAGCAGCCAGGTGAGCCGCTCGAGCAGGGGCAGGCTTACGCCGGAGACCCCCTGTGCCAGCGAGTTGAGGCGGGTAGCCAGCACGGCGCGGGTGGCGGCCAGACTCAGGTTCTCGCCCATGCCACAGCCGTGAAAGCGGGTCAGGTGCAGAGGCAGGGTATCGACCAGATCGAGCGGCACCGCGCGGGTGACCGAGTCGCCATAGCCCGTGGTGACCCCGTAGATCACCCCTTCCTCGGCGAGCAGCCGGTCAAGATAGTCGGCACCGCGCTCGATGCGGGCCCGGAACTCGGGGGCCGGGTTGAGGCGTGGCGTGGCGCGACGTTCGGCCAGCGCGACGACCTCTTCGATGGTGAGGGGGCGGGCCCCGAAATGGATCTCGTGCATGCCTTGTTCAGTCCTGCTCATCGGTCAGATGCCAAAAGTCGAAAAAGTTGAACCACTCCAGCGGCGCACGCAGGCAGTGGTGTTCCAGCCGGTTGGCGTAGTGCTGTATCCGTGCCTCGAGCTGCTGCTGGCGTCCGGCGCGTGGCAGGGGCGAGCCATCGGCGAACGGCTCGAAATGCACCCGAAAGCGCCCCTGCTCCCGCAGCCCGAACATCAGGTAGGTGGGGCAGCCGAGGATGGCCGACAGCGCAAACGGGCCGAGCGGGAAGGGGGCCTTGGCACCGAGAAAATCGGCCCAGACCACCCGCTTCTCTTTGGTCACCGAAGTGCGATCACCGACGATCACCACCCACTCCCCCGCCTCGATGCGCGATTTGAGCATGATGGCGGTATCGGCCCCCAGCTCCTGCACCTGCACCAGATTGAGGCCGGAGTCGGGGTTCACCTCCTGCAACAGGGTGTTGAAGCGGGCGGCGTGGCGGGTAAAGACCAGCGCCGTGATGCGTACCCCTTGCGCCTTGCTGCCAAGGGCGCGGCACAGCTCCAGATTGCCCAGATGGGATCCTATGATGAGGGCTCCCTTGCCGCGAGCAGCCTCGTAATGGTGCGGGTTCACCAGCTCGATGTCGTCGAGACCTATATCGCCGCGCCAGGCGGCCAGTTTGTCGAGCGCCGCCTCGCCAAAG
>NZ_CAWNWX010000074.1:0-41970 GCF_963878195.1 Aeromonas sp. HMWF016 | reverse complement strand
AAGTGGCGCAGGCTCCCCACCGGCTCGGGCAGCGGCTGGTTGAGCTCGGCTGCGCGGGCGGTGAGGCGCGCAAGATAGTCGCGGGAAGCCTCGCGCTGGCTGCGCCCGGTCAGCCAGAAGTAGCTGATGACCGGCAGCAGCAGGGCCCTGAAGCCCGGGCGGCCGAGCAACCGGTAGCTCCAGAGCATGGTGCGGATGCCGAGCAGGGTGCCGCGCTCCGGGGTACGCGACCAGTGTTCCCGTCCGCGTGTTAACAGCTGGCCGGGGACGCGCAGCAGGCTGGTTGCTCCGTCAAGCAGCAGGGTCAGCACCAGACGGGTGTGCATCCAGGAGATGCGCAGGTTGTCGCGCAGCGGGTTGAAATGGGAGAGGCCGTTCTCGGGGTAGTGCACCTTGACCGGAATAAAGCGTATCGCCACGCCGCGCCAGTGCAGGCGCACCATGATCTCGATGTCGAAATCCATCCGCTCGCCGAGAGTGCACTGCTCAAGCAGCGTGCAGCTCGACTCGACCGGATAGACGCGAAGGCCGCACATGCTGTCTTTGATCGCGAAGGAGAGTGTCTCGATCCAGACCCAGACGTGAGTCAGGTAGCGGCCGTAGAGGCGCCCCTTTGGCACAGATTCATCGTATTGGGGGGCGCCGGAGATGAGCGCCTGCGGGAAGCGCTCTGACTCCGCCAGCAGCTCTGGCAGGCGGGAGAGATCGTGCTGGCCATCCGCATCGACCTGCAGGGCATGGCTGAAGCCGCGCGCTCTGGCAGCCAGCAGCGCCGTCTTGACGGCCCCCCCCTTGCCACGGTTGTGCGGATGGCGAAGCAACGTGACCCAACCGGCATGTTCGGCCGCCAGTTGATCGAGCAGGGCCGCCGCCGCCGGTTCGCTGCCATCATCGACCAGCAGGCAGGGAAGTTCCAGCGGCGCGAGTTCACGCAGCACGCCTGCGAGGGGGGCTGCGTGGTTGTAGCAGGGGATGATGATGCAGGGCGTCACGATAGCTTGACCCGTCCGCTGCTGGCGAGCGGCAGCGTATCGACATCCTCTGCGCTGCCGAGACGATATTCAAAGCGCAGCTGGCCGTCGCCATGAGCGCGCAAGATCAGCCAGCAGCGATCGTCAGGGCGCAATGGGCGTTGGAACTTGAGTTGATCCATTCCCTGAAACTCGCCGGTGAGCAGGTTCTCTGCGCGGGCGAAGTGAATGGCCAGTTGCAGCTGGGTGACCCCGGGCAGCAGGGGCGCGCCGGGAAAGTGGCCCGCAAACCAGGGCAGATCGGCACTCAGGTGCAGCAGTAGCTGCACGCTATCGGAGGTGGCCTGACGTGCCTGCAGGGCGGGCAGCAGTGAACTATTCATCAGGTGGGTACTCCAGGTTGTTGCAGTGGCGTCTGGTCAAATGCCTGACGCAGCGCCACACCGTCGCGTTTACCCGCACCGGTCAGGGGCAACGTCTGAAAAAGTCTGATGCTGCGCGGCAGCGCCACCGGCTCGAGCCAGGGGCGCAGCTGGCGGCGCAGCTGTTGCAAGAAGGCTCCGTGGCCAAGGCGGGTAAAGCTCTGAACTCCCTGCTGGCTGAGCACCAGTGCGACGCCAAGCACCTGACGTCCGCCCTGCTCAAGGGGCAAGACGGCAGCATCGAGAATCCCCTCCAGCGCCTTGATGCGCAGCTCGACATCGTCGAGCGAGATGCGTTTCTCCTCGAGCTTGACGATGCGATCGCGCCTGCCAAGCAGGTGAAAGCGGCCTGCCGCGCCTTTGTCACCATCATCACACAGGGCGATGCGATCGCTGCCGACCCAGGGCTCAGGCTCATCCATAAAGGGTGAGCGCAGCAGTAGGGTCTGCTCTTCGTCACAGCTGACGGAGACACCGGCAAAAGGGGTCCAGGGGATATCGGGCGCAGAGCTCTGGCGCCAGCCGATGCCGCCGGTCTCGCTGCTACCGTATATCTCCACCGGCAAGGAGCCGAGTAGCGCCGCGCACTGGCGAGCATCTTCATAGGCGAGCGGGCCGCCGGAGGAGAAGATCAGCCGGCTGCTGCTACCCGCAAGGGCGGGATCGAGTCGTGACAGGAAGGCGGGCGAGCTGACCAGCGCCCATGGCTCCTTTTGGCCGCTCAGTTGCTCCGGGTAGTCGGTCTGGCTGCGGGCAAACGGAATGCCGAGCGCCAGTGGCAGCAGGATGCGAAAGAGCAGGCCGTAGATGTGCTGATGGCTGACGCTGGAGAAGAGCCGAGCTCCTTCAAGGTGCTGATGCCACAGGGCGATCTGGGTTCGGACCTCGACCTCAAGCAGTGGCCAGGGTTTGGTGATCCCCTTGGGCTGGCCGGTCGAGCCGGAGGTGTAGAGGGTGATCTCGGGTGCCAGCGTGGCCAACGGATTGATGGCTGGCAAGGCCTTGCCTGTTTCGTCAGCATCGATGCGCAGCACGGCGCAGGGGAGCGGTAGCTGCTCGTCGCAAAGCAGCCCATCGAAGGCATCTTGATCCAGCAGCTCCTGCAAGCCGGCGAGGCGCAGGTGGCCGGGCAGCACTACGGCTTGCCCAGCCATGGCGCAGGCGAGCAGAGCCTGACAAAAGTGGTAGCTGTCGCCGGTGCAAATAGCCCAGCGTTGCGCCGGCATTACGGCGAGCTGGCGGGCGAGCAGCAAGGCGCTCTGGCGCAGCTGTGCCAGCGTCCACGCTCGTTGGCCATCGAAGGTGACGACGCGGTTGCCATCTGCCTGCAGCAGTTCATCGAGCAGGGTCATGCGCTATCCCGTTTCATCACGCGCTGGCGCACCAGCCATTCGCCGCCCATCAGAACGCCCATCAGCAGATAGCTGATAAGACCGTTGTAGAGGCTCCAGAGCGCCAGATCGCCGTGCCAGACTGTCCAGCCAGAAAATAGGCCGTTGCCGATAAAAAAGAGGCACCAGACCCGGGTCACCTTGCGGGTGTAGCGAACTCCCCGCTCCGGCAGATCCGGCGTGGTGAGGCGGGCCAGCCGCTCAACCAGCGTCATAGGTTGACCGAGGCTCCAGCCAAACACTCCCAGCAGGGTCGCGTTGACGGCAATCGGGTAGTACAGCAGCCAGTCGTGCTCGCGAAACCAGAGGTTGAGGCCGATCAGCAAGAGGCCAATGGCCCCGAGCCAGCGGGTCGCCCAGCGCCACGCGCCCGGCAGGGCCACGCCGGCAAACAGGCGAATGGCAAACAGAGGCAACAGCAGCAGAGCCAGCAGGCCTCTCTCCCCGTGCGACAGGCCAAGATAGACCAGCAGGGGATAGAGCAGCAGCAGGGCACCCGCCAGCAGGTTGATGCGACGCATTACTCGGCGAGCAGGCGTTCGACGGCGTCAACCACGTCGGCGACGGTGCGCACTGACTTGAACTCTTCCGGCTTGATCTTCTTGCCGGTCAGTTTTTGCAGGTGCACTACCAGATCGATGGCGTCGATGCTGTCGAGCTCGAGCTGCTGGTAGAGTTTGGCATCCATGGTGACGTCTTCGGGGTCGATTTCGAACAGCTCAACCAGGGCGCGGCGAATTTCGTTGAAGATCTCATCTCTGGTCATGGCGATTATCCCCGCTGCTGGTTGACGAGGGCAGCCAGGGCTGCAACAGAGGCAAAGTGACGACGGGTATTCTCGTCATCAGCCGAGAGCACGATGCCGTAGCGTCCCTTGATCGCCAGTCCCAGCTCCAGCGCATCGATGGAGTCGAGCCCGAGACCGTCATTGAAGAGCGGGGCGTCGGTGTCGATATCGGCAGTCGTCATGCCTTCGAGGTTGAGGCTGTCGATGATCAGTTGTTTGATTTCTTCAGTTAGTGTTTGTTGCATCTTGAGTCCATACAGAGGCGGATTGGGCCGGGCTCAATACCCGTTTGAAATAGTGAGTGAGATGCCGCGCGGCCAGCGAGGGGGCCTCTTCGTGCGGCATCAGATCCCGAGCCTGACACTGGGGCAGAAACTCTACCGTAAAGAGTGGCTTGTGCGCGGGAACATGGAACCATTTGTGCTGTTTGGTCAGAAACGGGGCCGAGCAGTGAATGCGAACCGGTTGCAGCCTTGCCTGACAACGGACGGCCAGATGGGCTGCGCCGCGCTGCAGTTGCAGAGGCTCGCCGGGGGTTGTGCGGGTGCCTTCCGGAAAGACCAGCAGCACAGCACCTTGTTGCAGGCGTTCACAACATACCGGCAATAGTGTTTCGGCCGCGGCATTGGGAATATAACCGGCTGCCCGCACAATGCCGGCGACAAACGGATTATGCCAGAGCGCCTCTTTAACAATACAGTCGCACTCCGGCATGTAGGCCGCCAGCAATACATAATCGAGCAGGCTGGGGTGGTTGGCCAATACCAATACGCCACTCAGTTGTTGGGGCATATTGTTAAAGCGATAATCAAGCACCTTTAATTGCCTGAGCACATTGAGGAAAAAACGAAAACTTATTCTGATGGTGCTCTGGGCAAGGTGGCGACGCGTTTCACCGCGTACAAATAACCAGAGCACTGGAAACCAGACAAGCGTCAGCAGCAGGCAGCCAATTCCGAACAGGGTAAATCCCAGCATGGTACCAATCAGGCGCCAGAGCCGGTTCAATTGCGCTGCCATAGCCACCCCCTGCGACCGTCGGTGATCCTAAATTGTGGCATGCCGTCCAGCAAGGCGCGCCAGCACGCGAGTGCATCGCCCTTGCCGGTTGCGCCAGTGTCCGTCGCCAGCGCACTCCCCTGCCACTCATCGCCCCGGCTCAGCAACAGCGCCACCGCATGGGGCGGCGGTTCATCACCGAGCCAGGGTTGGCTAAATGCCGGCAGCGTCCCCTCAAAGGTCACCACCAGTACCCGTTCCATATCGTCGGCGAGCATACCGATGGCCTCCTGCAGGGCGGCGGCAAACGTGCCGCTACCGGCCGCCAGCGAACTCATGGGGATGGGCTGCTTGCCCTGAATGGAGGTGAGCCCGGCTGCCGTGTTGTGTACTGACTGGGAGAAATCAGTGGGGGAGAGGCTGCGCGCTTGTGCCAGTGCTGTCAGCAAGCCAATGGAGCGATCCAGCTCTCCGTGGCGGCTGGCAAACACGGCACCCTCTACCGTATGGCGCGACATCATATCGAGTGCCACTTCTACCGCAAGGCGGCTACCCAGGCTCATACGGCGCGCCACCATCATGGGGATATGGGGCGTTGCCAGAGGCGATTGCGTTTGCCAGATACCCTCTTTCGCCCACTCTTGCCACTGCTCCCGGGTGGTGAGACCCGGCGCCAGCGCGCAGCTTTCAACGATGGAAAAAGAGGAATTCTTGTACACGAAACAACCTTGACCGGGTGATGCTAACAGGGAGACTCGACCACGGGCTCCACCAGTGGTTCAGCTCCAGTTAAGGATTTGAATAGGACGTGCATATTACCACCATTTCAAATCAAGAACAGGGGCAAGCAGTGACGCAAGTTACAAGTATGAAGAAAGTATTCACCCTCACCTTTATTTATTGAAAGGACACACATTTTATTGTCTCATTGGGTCGGCTTTGACAGGTTCCAATTACAAAGGGTTACAAAAATGAAAATGCTCAAAATTATTATCAGCGCATTAACACTGCTGTTGGTTACCGGTTGTTCAACTTCCCAGCCGGTCATGAATATGACCAATAGTCTGGTTCCGTCCAACCTCAGCGAACAGGATGTTTCTCGCGCCATTATTAATGCCGGTGTTAGCAAGACTTGGGTAATGCGTGAAGAGCGTCCAGGGTTAATTACGGGGCATATTCAGGTTCGTCAACATCAGGCCAATATCAGCATTCCCTATAACACAACTAACTATTCCATTAATTATGTGAGTAGTGTCAATTTAAATGATAAGGGTAAAGGAAAAATTCACCGTACTTATAACCGCTGGATTAACGGTCTGAACCAGGCCATTCAACTCGAATTGAATCGCGCCAGCAGCAACAAGTAAGGTCGGTGTCTCTTGAATCATTATCAGTCGGATCGTCATAACGCTCTGGATGCCATCAGCCAGGCCCAGCGGATCGCTTTTGCTCCCATGCTGTTTCAGGCTGCCTGGAGCTTGCGCGAGTTCGGCATTCTGGCGTTTCTTGCCAAAGAGCGGCAGGGGGCGACCGCTGCACAGATCGCCGAGGCGACCGGCTTGACCGAGTATGCGGTCAGCGTACTGCTCGACATGGGGCTGGGGGGCGGCATCTGCCACCTCAACGGGGAGTGCTACCTGCTGGACAAGGTGGGTCACTATCTGCTGAGCGACCCCATGACCCGGGTCAACATGGATTTTGTCCAGCACGTCTGTTACAAGCCCCTTGCCCACCTGCAGCAAGCCATCGAAAGTGGCACGCCTGCCGGGCTCAAGGAGTTTGGCGACTGGTCAAATCTCTATGCCCATCTGAAGGATCTGCCGGAGCCTGCGCGAAGCAGCTGGTTTCGTTTCGATCACTTCTATTCGGACTGGGCGTTCAAGCAGGCGCAGGACCTGGTGCTTGGATACGAGCCGCGTCACCTCTACGATCTGGGGGGCAATACCGGCAAGTGGGCCATCTCGTGCGCCCGGCGCAGTCCCGAACTGCAGGTGACCATTCTCGATCTGCCCGAGCAGATTGCCATGGCCAGCGAGCAGATCCGGGCCGCGGGGCTTGCCGAGCGGGTTCAGGGTTATCCTGTCAACCTGCTGTCGGAGCAAGCGTTGCCCGGTGAGGCGGACATCTGGTGGATGAGCCAGTTTCTCGACTGCTTCAGCCATGACGAGATTGTGGCCATGCTGCGGCGGATCAGAAGCAGCATGAAGGAGGGGGCCAGGTTGTGCATTCTGGAGCTGTTCTGGGATCGGCAGCCGTTCGAGGCAGCGAGTTTCAGCCTCAATGCCACCTCTCTCTACTTTACCTGTCTGGCCAATGGCAACAGCCGCTTCTACCACTCCAAGGAGTTGTACCAGTGTCTGCGCGAGGCCGAGTTCCATGTCGAAGAGGATCACGACATTCCGGGGCCGGGCCATACCCTGCTGGTTGCCAAGCCATTGTGATAACGCCGGGAGAAGTGACATGAGCACAGTACAGATGAAATGCGTTCTGCTTATTGCGGGCGTGCTGCTGACGGGATGTGCCGAGATGAAGGGGGTTGGTCGAACGATTGGCCATACCTCTCGTGATGTCACCCGGGAGATCGGTCATACGACCCGTGATGTGACCAAGGAGATAGGCCACGGCACGCGCGATACCGTCAAGGGCATCGGCAACGAGATCAAAAACATGTGATAGCAGGAGGGCCAACAGGCCCTCCTTTCATTTGAGCTTGATTACAGTGCGGCGGCGATGCGGGCACCGAGCGCCGCGTTGTTCAGTACCAGCTGGATGTTGGCCGCCAGCGAGTTGCCGCCAGTCAGCTCGCAGACGCGTGCCAGCAGGAAGGGGGTCGACGCCTTGCCCTTGATCTCCTGCTCGTCCGCTTCATGGAGCGCCCTGGCAATGGCTGCGTCGATATCGGCTTTAGGCATGGCGTGTGCGGTCGGGATGGGATTGGCCACCACGGCGCCGCCCGCTAGTCCAAGCTCCCACTTGAGGCGCAGCGCCTCGGCGATGGCTGCCGGGGTATCGAGGCGATAATCGACCTTGAAGCCGCTCTCGCGGGTGTAGAAGGCGGGCAACTCTTCGGTTTGATAGCCGATCACCGGCACCCCTTGCGTCTCCAGATACTCCAGGGTCAGCCCGATATCGAGGATCGATTTGGCCCCCGCACAGACCACTGCTACTGGCGTTTGTGCCAGCTCCTGCAGATCGGCCGAGATATCGAAGGTCTCCTGCGCGCCGCGATGTACCCCGCCGATACCGCCGGTGGCAAATACCCGGATCCCCGCCATGGCAGCGATGATCATGGTGGAGGCGACCGTGGTGGCCCCCATCCCCTTGCGCGCCAGTACGAACGGAATGTCGCGGCGGCTGCACTTGGTCACGCTGTGGCCTGCCTGGCCCAGCGCTTCCAGCGCACCCGCATCGAGACCCACCTTGAGACGGCCGTCGAGGATGGCGATGGTCGCTGGAGTGGCGCCGTTATCGCGCACCACCTGCTCCACCTGACGGGCCGTCTCCACGTTCTGCGGATAGGGCATGCCGTGGGAGATGATGGTGGATTCGAGGGCGACGACCGGTTTGCCCGCGGCCAGCGCGGCGGCAACTTCCGGTTGGATATCGAGGTAAGCGTTCAGCATGAGTACTCCTCCAGTATGCGGTCAACGGCGGTCTTGCTCAGACCGGAAAAAACGGTATCGGAACAATTGACGGTGAGGGCGGCGCAGCCCAGGGCAAAGCGGGTGGTCTGGGCAATGTCGAGCTCTTGCAGCCAGGCGTGTGCGAGACCAGCCATAAAGGCATCCCCGCCGCCGGTCACGTTGAGCACCGGACTGCCCAGCACCGGCAGGTGGCCCTGCTGCTCGCCATCGCTGTAGAAGATCCCCTGTTCACCCAGACTGAGGAACAGTCGCTTGACCCCGGCGCGGTGGAACCAGGCGGCCACCATGGGCCAGGTTTCGGGCCCGGCGATGGTCATGCCACACAGTTGTTCTGCCTCGCTGCGATTGGGCTTGAGGGTGTGGATCTTGCCGAGCCAGGGGCGGATCTTCTCCACCTTGGCCACCGAAACGGTATCGACAAAGATGGCGTGCTCACCTTGCCGCTCGAACAGCCAGTCGAGGGTATGGATAGCCAGATTGGTATCGAGCACCCAGAGCCGGGCACCGCCGAGAAAGCCACCGAGTGGGGTCAGGCGGGCAGGAGTGAGCTGCTCTATGATGGCCATGTCGTTGATGGCGCAGCTCATTTCGCCGCTGCCATCATGCAGGCTGAGATAACAGGAGGTGGTGTGGCCATCGAGCACCAGAGTCTGGCGCACATCGACGCCGGCCCGCTGGCTTACCTCCAGCAGATGGTGACCATACTGGTCGTTGCCGACTGCAGTCAGCAGTCGGGTATCACTGCCGAGCCGCGCCAGATTCTCGGCGATATTGCGACCAACACCACCCGCCGAGGTGCGCACCTTGCCCGGATTGGAGTCGCCGAGCAGCAGGTTGTCGTGGCTGGTGCCGCAAATATCCATATTGGCACCGCCGATCACCACCACGTAGGGACCCTCTCGCAGTACATAGCCTCTGCCTTGCACATACCCCTGCCGGATCAGGCTTGAGATGTGGCTGGCCAGCGCAGAGCGGCTGATGCCGAGGCGATCGGCCAGCTCCTGCTGGGCAATCATGGGATCCTGACGCAGCAGGGCGAGGATCTCTTGTTCACGCTCAGTCATAGACAAACATCCATTTGCAAACGTTTGTCCATTATTGCTGGGAAACGTTTGCTGACTATCAACTTGTACAAAATTTGTCGGTTTGCGCACAAAAAATCGGCATCCGTGATGGCGCGACGAGTCGTTGAGCCTGGCGAGGTACTTTTAACGGGTCGGTGACTCCGCTGCGGCTTATAATGGTCGCCGCAAGATGAGGAGAGATGATGGAAAAGAGAGCATTCTGCTGCGTAGGGCTGGTTAATCCCAAATCCCCGGAAAATGTTGGTGCCGTGATGCGTGCTGCGGGTTGCTACGGGGTGGATGAGGTCTACTACACCGGCAACCGCTTCGAGCTGGCGCGCCGCTTTGCCACCGATACCAAGCAGATGGTGGAGAAGATCCCGCT
Organism: Aeromonas sp. HMWF016; assembly: GCF_963878195.1. Taxonomy (NCBI): domain Bacteria; kingdom Pseudomonadati; phylum Pseudomonadota; class Gammaproteobacteria; order Aeromonadales; family Aeromonadaceae; genus Aeromonas; species Aeromonas sp. HMWF016. The sequence goes on along the minus strand of NZ_CAWNWX010000074.1, from coordinate 32,307 downwards.
GCTCGGGGTGGATGACCTGATGGCGTTTATCCCGCAGGGATGCGTGCCCGTGGTGGTCGATCTGATCGATGGCGCCACGCCGCTTCCCGACTATGTCCATCCGGAACGCGCTTTTTATATCTTCGGGCCGGAGGATGGCACCCTGGATCCCAAGCTCTATGGAGCGGTGAAAGATGTGGTTTATGTACCGACTCAGGGCTGCATGAATCTGGCTGCATCGGTCAACGTGATCCTCTATGACCGACTGGCCAAGGGGTATTGCCATAACAGCCAGGAAGAGTAGGAAGATTTAACGGATGGGGGCTACTTTTGCCTTCTGCTCCATCTCCTTGATAAAGCCCTGGTAATAGTCGTAGAGCTGATGGCGTCGATAGATATTGACCAGCTCGCCGCTGCGGATCAGATTGACCATCTCCCTATCCCAAAGCTGCTGCAGTGTTTCCCCTCGCTCGCTGTCGCTAAAAACAGGGTAGGTGGGGATCCAGCGCAAAAATATGCGGCTCATGCTGGTGGGGGGCGGATTGGCGACATGCAACACACCGACGGTCATGTAATAGCGATAGCGCTCCTTCTCAAGCAGCTGGATGGCCATCTCGTAGCTGTCCACTTCATGCCAGTTCATGGGTACTGATATGTATTTGTCCAGTGCCCAGCCCCGCTGCCATAACACCTGCTGGCCAGCCAGACTCTGCTCCCCCTGCCATTTCGGTTGCCACTGCTTGAGCATGATGACAGAGAGATCGTCAGCTGAATCTGGGTATTCCGGCATACGCACATCGTCCAGTTCATGTTGATAGACTCCCAGTGCCATGTCCCCCTTGTTACGGGTCACCATGGCGAGGGCCCGCTTGTAGGGAACAATATGGGGGACGATGGTGTAACCATGGGGTTGATAGATGCTATTGACCAAATCAAGGTAGAGTCCTTGTCCATCGGTTTGACAGAAACCGGGCCAGTTGTCGCAATAGACGTGGAGTGATTCTGCGCGGCAGAAGAGAGATGCGCAGAGATAACAGACCAACAGACAACCGATACGCAGTATGGTCACAATCGGCCTCTCGAGGGCAGCTAAAAAGGAGGAGTTGATACCCTATTTTACACCATGCTCTCTCCGGAAGGTGCGGTAACCATCCCTTCGAATGCTCGTTTTGCGACAGGGTCGAGAGTTATTTGCAATCGGGTTGATATGATCTCGTTGAGATTCAATAGCACCCCAATCAGTAGAGGAGACTGCTTATGCCATCGATCAAGACACTGCTTTGTCCCGTCGACTTTTCTCAAATGTCCAAAGCGGTTCTCGACTATGCCGTATTCATGGCGCAAAGCCATGACGCCCGGTTAAAGCTGGTTCACGTCGTCGATCAACTGCATGGTTTTGACAGCTACAAGATCCTGCACATGACTGCTGTCGAGATTACTCACGAGATGGAGCGTCAGGCTAGGGCCCAGCTCAAGGAGCTGGTGGCTACCTTGCCTATTCCCGCAACGTTTGACATCCGTTTTGGCCGCGCGGCTGATGAGATCGTCATTCAGGCCAATGATGATGAGGCGGATCTCATCGTGATGGGGAGCCATGGCCGTTCCGGCATCAGCCACCTGCTGGTGGGCAGCGTTGCCGAATCTGTGGTGCGCCATGCCCCCTGTCCGGTGCTGGTCGTTCGCCAATGAAACGAGCAGTACCGTTATTTAAAAACAGATGTTCAAGAAGAGGGCCAGCGATTGCTGGCCCTTTTCTTTATCCGTGAGCGTAGATCACGCTCCCTCCCTTGATGGTATCTATGATGGCTCTGGCCTGCTCTTGGGGAAGGGCAGGGCAACCCCAGCTTCTGCCCAGCTTGTCATATTTGAGCAGATGGCGCGGGCTGGCATAGTCTGCTCCGTGCACCACGATGGCTCGCTTGCGGGCATTGCTGTTCAGACCCGGAGTCAGACCATCCAGCCGCAATGAGTAGCCATGCTTGCCAAGATAGGTTTCGGCGGTGCGATAGACACCGAGCGAGCTTTTCATCGAGTTGGGCTGGTTGGAGAATTGATGGGCGGCCAGTTCGCCAGAGTTGCGACCGTGGCTGACCCAGGTGTAGTAGAGCAGTTTGTAGCGTTTCATATCGATAACCAGCAGCCGACGCAGAGTGGATGGTTTGCTGTAATCGATGATGGTCAGAATGGATTTGTTTTTATGGCGCACGCTCTGGTAGCTATTGAGCGCTTTGCGAAAGGTTTGCTGATCGAGTTTGCCGGCGAGGCCGAGCTGACGGTAGAGGCTCTTGTCCCAGCTTGCCTGCGCGGGGGCGGCCAAACCAAGACTTCCCAACAGCAGCGACAGTATCAACCACATCTGCCACCAGATCTTGTTCCAGAACAGTCGTTTCATCCGTGAATGTCCTTCTGTGCACCATTTTTGTATGCAGAGATCGGCACTTGGCGACTCTCCGCTCGATAGTTATATGCAAGGTGCTGAAAAGGCGCAATAAAAAAACCGGCCGCAAGCGGCCGGAAGAAATTCAAACAGTAGACATTGATTTCACAGGTATAACTGACTTCTAAAAACTTAGAAGTTGTACTGCAGGGCTACAGCAACAACGTCATCGGTGTTCTGACCCAGGGAGTTGATGGACTTGCCATCCACGGAATCCAGCAGGTTCAGCTTGTAGTCGATGTAAGCGTTGAAGTTGTCGGTGAAGTTGTACCAGGCACCGATAGATACGTACTCGGTGTAGGTATCATCGATACCGTGAGCGCCATCTTTCACGTCAGTGCGCAGGTAGGCCAGAGAAGGCTTGAACTTGCCGATGGTGTACTGGGCAACGGCTTCGTAACCATCCATCTTCTCGGCGTAGCCGTTCTTGACGAACAGGTGATCTTCACCGTGGGAGTAGGTAGCGGCCAGGTAGAGGTTATCAGCAGCATACTTGGCACCAAAGCCCATCAGCTTGGCATCTTTCTCGCCACCGAAGGCTGCGTATTTGGCCTGCTCGTCGGTCTTGCCAGCCTGGTTGTATACGGCACCCAGGCTCAGACCCATGTTGAAGTCATAGTTGGCGGAGAAGGCAAAGCCTTCTTTGGAACCGGTGCTGTTCCAGTTGGTGCCAGCAACATACGGGTTGTTACCGTTGAAGGATTCGCTGATTTCGCTGCGGCCGGAGTTCTGCGGATCATTGTTACCGGTGAACTGGGCACCCAGGGTCAGACCCTGATAGGTGTAGATGTACTGGGCCAGGCCATTGGTACGGCCGGTACCGAATACTTCGGTATTTTTACCTAGGCCGTCACCGCCCCACTCGGGCAGTACGTCGGTGTAGTTGTTAACGGCTTTGGTGAACAGACCATCCTGACGACCGTAGCTGAAGGCACCGAAGCGGTCGTGCTGGATACCGGCGTAGGCATAACGCAGTTCATCGTTGTCAGAACCGGAAGTCGGCAGGTTGTATTCAGCAAAACCGAACGCTTTCATTTCCGGAGCAATTTTGGTTTCGCCCGCAACGTGCAGACGGAAATAGCTTTGGTCACCTTCGGCGCTGTTGTTGTCAGTGCCATAGTAAGCACCTTGAGCGCGGCCGCCGATGTCCAGCTTGGTGTCGTTCTGGTTGTACACAGTAGCAGCATGGGCACCGCTCGCCAGCAGCAGGCTGGAGATGGCCATAGTCAGTGCAGACTTCTTCATATGCTTATTCCTCTGATGTAAACACTTCCGAACCTGTAATCGGTTCTGTTAAATCGGAAATGGTCCGATAGCCACACGGTAGGCGCCCTAACCTTGACTGGCGCTGAATCTATCCGCGTTTAATTGGCTCCATAAGGAGATGAATGTGTTGAGTGTGTCAGGTTTGCACAGTTTAAAAGTCTAGTTAATTCAAATTGTTAGTTTTTTAATCTGACTTTGGCTGGGGGGAGGGCAAAGGGGAGAGCAATGATTGAGCGTGTGAACCAAATCACGTTTTGATGTTCAAAGGGGGTCGGCGAGAGCAGGGGGACTGCTCTCGCACTGTGATCAGAGCGGTTTTTGCCACAGGGTCAGCAGCAGATCCTGTTCCAGTTCGTCGGGGCCCTGATGGGTGAACGCGTGGCGCTGCTCACCCGTGGCTCGCCAGCCGAGGCGGCTGGTTTCCAGAATAAAGCTGCGCAGTCCCTGATCGAGAGTCTGGGAGAATTGAGCACGTTGCTGCGCAATCTTGGTCAGGCCTGCGAGGGCTGGCCAGCTGAGCGGGTGTTCCATGCTGATCGGGTTGAGGCTGACTCTTAGTTGCCACTGGTGGCGGGGGCCCGGTTGCAGATAGAGCAGATAGCCGCCCGGTGCCAGCCAGTTGACCAGCTGCTCGGTTTTGAGCTTGAGGTCGTTGACCAGCAGCAAATCAGCGGAGTTTGGCATAAGCGGGGCTTTGGCTGGATCGGCAATAACAAAACTGCCGTCAGGCTGCGCCTTGGTGGCGGCAAAGATGGCATTCTTGGCGATATCGACGCCGGCAAACTGCCAGCCCGGCAGGCGTTCGGCCAGCGCGCGGCAGTAGTAGCCCTCGCCACAGCCCAGATGGATCAGCTCGCACGGCTCGAGAGGGGCGAGCAGGCTGGCCATTGCTTCGACCAGCGGCAGCTGGTGGCCCTGCTCGAGAAAGTGACGCTTGGCGCGCATCAACGCCCGGCTGTCGCTGTCCTTGGGTTTTTTCTTGCCGGGGATGAGATCCAGATAACCTTCCGGGGCGGGATCGAAGTGGTGCTTGTTGTCGCAGTAGCGACCATTGGAGGCTTCATGCAGATGAAGCTGGCTGCGGCAACGGGGACATTGAAGGTGCATAGCGATTCTCTTGGCGAAAGCTGGAACGGGCGTTCGGGATTATAGGGGAGGTGATCAAAAAAGGCTGCCGTAGCAGCCTTTTGGAGCCAGTGGTCCGGGACCAGTGGATCAGCGAGTACCGAATACCACAATGGTTTTACCGTGGGCAGAGATGAGCTCCTGCTCTTCCAGCATCTTGAGGATGCGGCCAACGGTTTCACGGGAGCAGCCGACGATCTGGCCGATCTCCTGACGGGTGATCTTGATCTGCATGCCATCCGGGTGGGTCATGGCATCCGGCTGTTTGGCCAGGTTCAGCAGGGTTTGGGCAATCCGGCCGGTTACATCCAGGAAGGCGAGGTTACCCACTTTCTGGCTGGTGTGCTGCAGGCGCTTGGCCATCTGGCCGGAGAGGCGCATCAGGATATCCGGGTTGACCTGGATCAGCTGACGGAACTTCTTGTAGGAGATCTCGGCAACTTCGCAGGAGCCCTTGGCGCGCACCCAGGCAGAGCGCTCGGGATTTTCGTTCTCTTCGAACATACCCATCTCACCGAGGAAATCCCCCTGGTTGAGATAGGAGAGGATCATCTCTTTGCCCTCGTCGTCCTTGATCAGCACGGCAACCGTGCCCTTGACGATGTAGTAGAGGGTTTCCGCTTTTTCACCCGCGTGGATCAGGGTGCTCTTGGCGGGGTACTTATGAATGTGGCAGTGCGACAAGAACCATTCCAGGGTGGGATCGCTTTGCGGTTTGCCAATAACCATGAGAATTCCTCTGTAGTGTCTTTTTATGGACTCGAGCGTCCAGGCAAGCAGCCAACTCTTGCCATTCCTTGTATTAGTCGCAGTAGGATAAGAGCCTTTGTCTGTGCTGACAAGGCTTTGCGCCCTTTTGAATAGAGCCCTTTGAGTAATGCCTGCTGCGCCGCTTCAGCCATTCTAGGGAAGATAGGGAGGGGATATGTTGATTTTGATCTATTAACCTCCCAATCATCTTGCCCCTGTGGTTACCCGGTCGGGTGAAGAGATGCCGAAGCTGTGATGGCTGGGGTATGCTAGGAGCATCATGAGCACAGGCTTAACCAAAGAGGATGCGAGATGAAAGCCAAGGTCAGCTGGGTTGAAGGGATGAAGTTTGTCGGGGAGAGCGAATCCGGGCACAAGGTGATCCTGGATGGCGCCAACCCGGGCGAGGGGGCCAGCCCGCTGGAGATGGTGTTGCTGGCCGTGGGTGGTTGCAGCGCCATCGACGTGGTATCCATTCTGGAGAAGGCGCGTCAGGTCGTGACGGCTTGCCATGTTGAACTGGACGGTGAGCGGGTTGACAGCGTGCCCCGGGTCTTTGAAAAGATTAATCTCCATTTTGTGGTGACCGGCAAGGGGCTGGCAGAAAAGCAGGTCGCCAGAGCGGTCGAGTTGTCGATGGAGAAATATTGTTCTGTTTCCCTGATGTTGGAAAAAGCGGTACAAATTACCCATAGTTATCAAATTCTTGAGGCTTGATAACCGAAGCGTTGTTCCATCGATAACGCCATGACATAAGGAAAGTGCAATGAAAAAAATGATCGCTCTGCTTCCCCTGTTGGGTCTGGCTGCGTGCACCAGCCCGCAACCCACCAAGTATCAGTACAGTCAGTACCAGTGCGGGGAAGAGCTGCTGGCCATTACTTATGATGCTCAGGCTGACATGGTGCAGTTCCCCTATGCCGGGGTGTATCACAAGCTGGGCCGAGTCGAGTCGGATAACGGTGCCAAATATTCCGACGGCGTGACCACCTTCTGGAATCAGGACAAACAGGCACTGTTGACTCAGAAAGGGGTGACCCTGCTCACCTGCAAGCTGAAGTAATCCCGGCGCGTGCCAGCAAAAAGAGCGGCTTGTCATCTGACAAGCCGCTCTTTTTTATTCAAATCATCGGCAGAAAATGATGAGGACGTCAGTGGGTTGGTACAGGTGCCAGCAGTTTGGCCGCGAGCTGTTGGCTGAGAGCCTGGCGCTGGTTATCGGCAATGGCGGCATCGCTGGCCAGCGAGATGGCGCTGCTCCAGACGGCTTTCTGGGTTTTGCGGTCGAGCAGCACTATGGCCAGGGTGCCCTTGCGCTGATCCGGTGCGGCCTGCACCCCGGGTGTCATGCCCAGGCGGGCAAAAATCTGGCCATCGCTAATATCCTTGTCACCCGCCACACCGATAGCGACCCAGAGGTCCGCTTCATCAAGGGGAGCGCTCTGCCACCCCTTGCCATTGAGTTCTTTACTGACGGCAATCTGGAGCGGTTCCAGCCACCCTTCCGCCTGATCGCCGGCAAACTGATACTGTTCGGCCAGGGCGTAGCGCGGAGTGGCGCCGAAGGTCCAGTCACCGAGCGAGCGAGCCACCATGGTGCCGGGTTCAAACGTTGGTGCTGACGGCCCGCTGCTGCAGCCACCCAGCAGGGCGAGCAGCACCACAGAGAGAGAGGCAAAGCGCATCATAAGCTCCTTTGTATCAGGTGATTTTGCCCGTTTCGAGCAGTTGCTGGATCAGCGGCTTGAGGATCAGCTCCATCGCAAAGCCCATTTTGCCGCCCGGAACAACGATTGTGTTCATCCGCGACATGAATGAGCCGTCGATCATCGAAAGTAGATAGGGGAAATCGACCTGCTTGATGCCGCGAAACCGGATCACCAGCATACTCTCGTCCAGGCTCGGGATCACCTTGGCGCTGAAAGGGTTGGAGGTATCCACTGTCGGTACCCGCTGGAAGTTGATGTGGGTGCGGGAAAACTGCGGGGTAATGAAGTTGATGTAGTCATCCATCGAACGAACAATGGAGTCGGTTACCGCCTCACGGGAGTGGCCCCGCTCCGAGGTGTCGCGAATGAGCTTCTGGATCCACTCCAGGTTGACGATGGGTACCACGCCGATAAGAAAATCCACGTGGCGTGCCACATTATGATCTTCGGTGACCACGCCGCCGTGCAACCCCTCATAGAAGAGCAGATCGGTATCGTTCGGCAGATGCTGCCAGGGGGTGAAGGTGCCGGGCATCTGGTTGAAGGGCACTGCTTCATCAAAGCTGTGCAGATAGCGACGGTACTGGCCGGTGCCATCCTGGCCATAGCCCTGAAAGAAACTCTCCAGCAGCCCGAAATCATTTGCCTCGGGGCCAAAATAGCTGATATGGCGTCCCTGTTCACGGGCCTTGCGGATCGCTACGTCCATCTCGGGGCGGGTGTAGCGGTGAAAACTGTCACCCTCGACCACTGCCGCCTGGTAACCAAGCTGATGAAACATGGAGCGAAAGGCGATAGTGGAGGTGGAGGTGCCGGCACCGGATGAACCGGTGACGGCAATAATGGGGTGCTTGGCCGACATAGAATTCTCTCTTCCTTGGAAATTCCGTTATAAAGGCAGGCTTTGGGTTCGGTCAAGCCGACTCGTCAAAGCGATCTTTGGGCACAATATTGACCGACTCGTGCAGCTCGCTGTAGACGATCACCGCCTTGCCTTGCTGTAATTGGTTGCGCACTTCCTCAACCTTGGTACCCAGTGATACATCCTGTTCGCCATACTCGGTTCCTTCCTGCAGTACGAAATGTTCGATCAGGTTGGTCAGGGTGTCGGCATCCAACTCTTGCCAGGGAATTATCATGAAGGGATCTCGATGCAAAAAGATATAACCACCGAGCTATTGTTGTGTTGAATTGCGCGAGTGCAACCAATTTCTACTTTTTTCGCCGGAGTCCGAGAGATGTTGTCTGAAGAGCAGCGCAGTGCGCCGTTAACCCTGGCGGATCATCTGGATCAGGCGCGCCGGCAGGCCATTGGTCGCGGCATGGCGTGGTTCTGGTTGCTGAACTGGCTGGTGGTGCTGTTTCTGGCGATTCGTTATGAGGTCTACAGCCAGGCTGGCCTTGCCAGTGATCACATGCTGCCATGGAGTTTTCAGAGTGAGCTGGCCCTGGTGATGGTGGCGTTGTTGTTGCTACCTGTTATCAGCCTGTTTTGTGACCATCTGCAGGATCGCACCTGGTTGCGGATAGCGGCGCTGGTGATGGTGATCTGGGGTGGGGTCTGGACCCTGCATATCTACACCCTTGGTCAGGTCGAGCTGCGTGGTGGCCTCAGTTATGCCCACGGGATCATGCGGCTCAACCTGCTGGCGGCACTCATCGCGTTTTATCCTGATCGCAAGGTGTTTTACGGCTATCTGTTGGGGCCGCTGACCGCTGGCGTGGGACTCGCGCTTTTTTTGCAGGTCGATTTTCCCCAAGTCTACCTGCTTGGCGTGCTGTTCGGCATTATCGCACTGGAAGTGGGACGACGAATGCTCAACCGCTGGTTCGAGCTGGCGATCGTGCGCGAACACGAGAATCTGGCTCTGCTGCGCCGCCTTGACCGGCTGGCCAAGCAGGATCCGCTGACTGGCGTGGCCAATCGGCGTCACTTTAATGTCGAACTGGAGCGAGGGCTTGCCCATAGCAGTGAGAGCGGCATGCCTCTCTCTCTCATTCTCATTGATGTGGACTACTTCAAGCGTTTCAACGACCGCTATGGTCATCAGGCCGGGGACATATGTCTCAAGGAGGTGGCAACCGAGCTCACCCATTCGGTTCGTACCCCGTCAGATTTGGTTGCCCGTTATGGCGGTGAGGAGTTTGTCCTGTTGCTGCCGGATGCGGATCAGCAGGGGGCTCGTGAGGTGGCGCGGCGGCTGCAGGACGGGATGGCCAGCCTGCAGCTGGAGCATCAGGCTTCCGATATCGCCTCCTGGGTGACGGTGAGTCAGGGGATTGCCACACTACTGCCCGGTGAAAGTGCAAGCCAGCTGCTGGAGCGGGCTGATCAGGCGCTCTATCGGGCCAAGGAGTCGGGGCGCAATCAGTTCTGTGTCGCGGCCTGACTCTGTTCGGCGATCCAGTGGCTGATCCGCTCGTCCAGCCAGAAGCGGGGGCGCCACGGGGTGCCGTGCAGGAAGCCGACATGACCGCCACGACGGCTCAATTCATAGCGCACATTGGGCGAGAGCTGTTCGGGGCGCGGGATGACGGCGTCGGACATAAAGGGATCGTCGGCGGCGTGCAGGATCAGGGTAGGGATGGGGATCTGGCCCAGCAGTGGTAGTCCCGAGCAGCTCTGGTAGTAGTGGCTGGCGCTATTGAAGCCATGCAGCGGCGCGGTCACCTGTTCGTCAAAGTCGCGCAGAGTGGCAATTTGTTCCACTTGCTTTGGTTGCCAGCGCTCGCCCGCTTTTTGCTGCTGACTGATCTTGTTCAACAGATTGCGGCGCATGGTGCGCAGCAGGTAGTTCTGATAAACCTTGGAAAATCCCTGATTGACCCGTTCGGCACAGCTGGCCAGTTGCAGCGGGGCCGAGACCACCACCGCCGCCTTCAGCACCGCAGGGCAGGCGCGCGCCAGCAGATTGATCAGCATATTCCCCCCCAGTGAGAAACCGATGGCGATTAATGGTTTGTCCGGAAAACGCCGGCTCAGCTCGGCAATCACCTCTTGGGAATCGTCGATGGCGCCGGAATGATAGGCTTGCAGCTGGCGATTTGGCTCGCCGCTGCAGCCGCGAAAGTGCATCAGTACCGCCGCCATCCCCTGTTGTTGCAGATGACCAAACAGCCCCTTGGCGTAGTGGGAGTGGATGCTCCCCTCCAGGCCATGAAATACCACCACCAGCGGCTGCGTATCAGCCGTGATCTCGCCGCTCCATGCGAGATCGACAAAATCCCTGTCAGTCAGTTCGAAGCGCTCGGCCACAAATCGTGCCGGAGTCCGGCGCAGCCATTTGGGCAGAATGGTTTGCAGGTGGGGATTGCGCGCCCACCATGGGGCGTGGAAGTGGCTTTCTGTGAGCATGGCGATGATCCGCTACAGCGATAGATATGATGACAAACCGGCGAGCAGGGCTGCCCGCCGGTGGGGATCAGACCAGCAGTTTTTCGTGGTGCTCGGCACCGCGCAGCATGGCCTGGATCAGCTCGTTGGCCTCAAACTTGGTCAACGCCTCGTGGGCGCCCACCTGATGGGCACGTTCGACGCTGATTTCGCTCGAAAGAGAGGTATGCAGAATGATGTAGGCGCCGGCCAGCTTGCTGTCGCTTTGCACCTCGAAGGCGAGTTCGTAGCCATCGAGCCCCGGCATCTCGATATCGCTCACCAGAATGTCGATCGGTGTTTTCTGGCTTGCCCGCTCCTGCATCAGGGCCAGCGCGTCCTTGCCATTGGTGCTCACCTCATAGGGGATATTGATGTAGTCGAGCGCCGCCATCAGCTGGCGACGGGCGACGGAGGAGTCATCCACCAGCAGGATCCGCATCGGCTTGATCCGCTCGCGCTGCACATCGGTCAGCACCGGATAGAGGTGGCTCGGGTCATCGGGGTAGACCCGCGACAGGATGAGTTCGACGTCCAGCAACTGGATCAGCTGATCGTTGACCCGGGTTACCCCGGTCACAAAGACGTTGTGACCCAGCGAAGTGGGAGGTGGCTCGATATCGCGCCAGTTGCACTCGGTGATCTTGTCGATGCCGCGCACCAGAAAACCGACCAGAGTGCGGCGGCAATCGGTGATGATGATAAAGCAGTGCGGCATTTCCTCCTTGCTGATGGGGCGATAGCCCACCGCCATCGCCATGTCGATCACCGGAATGGTGGAACCGCGCATGTTGGCCGCCCCCAGCACGGTGGGGTGAGAGTGGGGCATGGCTGTCAGCTGGGTATAGGGCACTATCTCCTTCACCTTGAGAGTGCCGATGGCAAAAGATTGCTTGGCAGAGAGATGAAACAGCAACATGCCCTGTGATTGATTGGCTTTGCTCGTCATGGCAGGTGTCCTGTTGGTCGAAACGGTGGCTGTCATTTCTGGCCTCTAGCATAAAGGATTGCGGGGGCGATGGCCCCTTTGTTAACGGCCATCTGGCAAAAAGCTGGACTCAATCAGCCAAGATTTTAGCTCATTGGCCCCGGACGGCCCTATTCCCCCTTATCTTGTACCACTCCCCAGCGTTGGCAGGCAGCTTGCAGAGTGGCTGCATCGCCATAACCCAGTTTGTTGGCGACCTGATCGGCTTTGCAGCCCCCCTTGAGCAGTCTGAGCGCCTGCAGCAGTTGCCACTGTTGTTGCAGTTCTTCCCCTGCCAGCGGTACGTCGCCAAGTCGCTGCCACTGAGTCAGGGCTTGTGCTTCGCCGCGGGACAAAGCCTGCCAGCATTGCTGCAGCGCTTCATTATCCTGTGGCTGGATGGTGCATTGCTGCAGTTCATCGAGGATCACCTGCAGGCGGTGGCCATAGGCCCCTTGCCACTCTTGCGGCCGTTGCCACAGGGCAAGGGAGTCGAGCAGGGCATCGAGCAGGGGCGTGGCTTGCAGCCAGCCTGCCTGCTGCGGCTGGGTCACGCGCAAAGAGACGTTCAGCTGATCGTAATCACAACCGCTGAGCGGGCTGAAGGCGGCCAGCGCATCGGCACAGAGCCAGAAGCAGCTGCCAGCCGGCAGCAGGAGTTCATGCTGGCCAAGTCTCAGTAGCGCCGCGCCCCGGTTGATCCGCAGCAGTTGTCCGACCGGCGTGCGTTTGCGGTTGCCAGCCTGCAGGCCGTGACAGGAAAAATGGTGATACTCGATGGCGTGATGCATGTAAAAACCCTGATATGATGCTGCCTGGAGGTAACAAATATGGAAACCAGACGTAAAAAACGCTTTATTGCCGGTGCGGTTTGCCCGGCGTGCGGCAAGTTGGACAACATGATGCTGTATATGGAGCATGGAGTCGAGAAGGTGACCTGCGTCGCCTGCGGTGATACCCAGGTGCAGACGCCGGAAGAGGTGGAGCGGGTAACCCGTGAAGCCGAAGAGGTGATCGGCGTATTTCGTCCCTGATAGCCATAAAGAGTGCAGGGAGTTGTTGCCCAAACTGGTGGCATCGCCGATTTTTTCATCGCCCGCTGACGGGGCATGGCATATGCGCGGCCCGCTTTTTAGGTTATTCTGGGCCCGTTTTTTTCTATCCGCAGGATCCTGACATGAAAGTAGCTCCTCTGAGCGTGGTTACGCTGGAATACACAGTCACCGACGAGCACGGTGAAGTCATCGACAGCACTGTCGGCAAAGAGCCGCTGGTCTATCTGCACGGCACCCGTTATCTGGTTTCCGGCCTCGAAGCCGAGCTGGAAGGTCGTGCGGTAGGTGAAGCCTTCGAAGTGACCCTGACCCCGAGCCAGGCCTACGGCGAATACGACGAGTCTCTGGTGCAGGAAGTGCCGGGTGAGCTGTTCGACGGTATGGAAGTCTCCGAAGGGGATACTTTCGTGGCTGAAACCGACGACGGTCATCGTCCGGTGACCGTGGTTGAAGTGTCCGAAGAGTTCGTCAAGGTAGATGGCAACCATCCGCTGGCTGGCGTGACGCTGGGCTTCAAGGTCGAGATCAAGGACGTGCGTGCCGCCACTGCCGAAGAGCTGGCTCACGGTCACGTTCACGGTGCCGGCGGTTGCGGTCACGACCATGGTCATGACCACGATCACGGCCATGGCGGTTGCTGCGGTGGTCACGGTCACGACCACGACGAAGAGCACGCTCACGGCGGTTGCTGTGGCGGTGCTGGTCACAGCCACGATCATGACCACGGCGACGACCATGGTCATGGCGGTTGCTGCGGTGGTGGCGGTTGTGGTGGCAAGGGCCATCACCACTGATCACGGCCACGCCGATGATAAAAAACCCGCGATTTATCGCGGGTTTTTTATTGGGCAACATTTGCCGGACAGGCACCACCCATCAGTAGTGAGGGGGCGGGGTCTCTTCGGCCATGCTGGCGATCTGGCTCGGTTGCACGCTCTTGAGCTTGTCGATCAGCAGCTGGATCTGGTGCTTGAGCCGGTCGAGTTCGCGTCCCTGGGTGGTCACCTCGTCGTTGAGCAGCTCTATGGTGTACTCCGCATAGGCGAGACGGGTTTCCAGGGTTTCGATGCGTTCGTTTAAATGCTGACTCATGGGCCTGCGGGTCCTTACTTGATGGTCCAGATTTCGGCCAGGCCACTGGAGCTGGCGCTGACAAGGTGGCTATTGTCGCGCAAAGCCACGCCGTAGACCACTGCACTGGGCGGTTTTACCTTGGGATGGGGCGAAACCAGCCAGCTCTGCAACAGGGCGCCATCGCTCACCTGCCATAGCGAGAGCTGGCGGGAAGGGGCACCGGTGATGAGCCACTTGCCGTCGTTGGCGAAGCGGGCGCTGGTGTACACCTCGAACCTGTGCCCGAATTGCAGCTGGCTCACCTCTTTGCCGGTTTTCAGATCCCAGATGCTGCCCCGGCTGCTGTCCGCGGTGAAGGCGTAGCGACCGCTCGGCTCCAGCCGTGCCATCACTACCCGGCCGCCATGGTTGAAGCGCCAGACTACCTGACCGCTGCGGGTATCCCACAGATAGGCGCTGTAGTCGTTGCCACCGGTCAGGGCATAACGGCCGTTGGCGGAGAGATCCACCGTATTGATCTGCTCGGTGTGACCGAGAAACTGCAAGCGCCGTCCGGTTTGGGTGTCGACCCACTCCGCTTTGCCATCTTCACGTCCGATCAGCACATAGCGTCCATCTGCCGAGAGAGCAATGTCCCTCAGCCTGGATTCAGGAAGCGAGTAGTAGCCTTGCGATTGGCCGTTCTGGAGTTGCCAGATGGCAAAGGTGGTGGCTGTGGCGGTCACGGCGTGACTATCCCCTTGCGCAAAACGGACGATGGAGACTAGGTCATCGGGGGAGTCGGATTGTTTCCAGCGCCAGCGCTGGCGGTTCTGCTCCAGATCCCAGACCACGACCCCCTGGCCGAGGCTGGAGACGATGGCCTGCTTGCTGTCACTGGCCAGATCGGCGGCGAGCAGACCGGAGCTGGCGAGGGAAAGTTGCCGGTCTGGTCGGGCACTCTGCTCGCAGCCGGTGAGCATGAGGCAGAGCCCTAGCAGATAAATGGCACTTTTTATCATTTTTGATGTCTCACGCTTTTGTTACCTGCAATCACGGCGTTAGTATAAGGCGCTTATCACGATAAACCTCTCATTTCACGATGGAACCGAGAGCGGTATTTGGAGTTTGGAGAAACTGATGAACAAATTTCTGAAGGTGTCCCTGTTGGCTGCGGCGGTTGCCGTAGGTCTGACTGCTTGCCAAAAAGACGAGAAGCCGGCTGCCAATAGCGCCGAGGTGAAGGCAGAGGCCAGCAAACCGGCAGCGTCTACCAAGGCGCAGAGCTTTGAAGAGCAATCCGGTTACGCCATCGGCCTCTCCATGGGTCGCTACATTGCCAACACCCTGGAGCGCCAGCAGGAGCTGGGTATCAAGCTGGACAACGCCGTCATCCTGAAAGGGGTCACCGATGGTCTGGGCAAAGAAGCCAAGATGACCGACGAAGAGATCCAGAAAGTACTGCAGCAGTACGACGCCAAGATCAACGAGCTGACCAAGGCCAAAGCCGAGAAAGATGCCGTTGAGAATCTGAAGAAAGGCGAAGAGTTCCTGGCCGCCAACGCCAAGAAAGAGGGCGTGAAGAGCACTGAATCCGGCCTGCAGTATCAGGTCGAGAAGATGGGCACTGGCGCCAAGCCGAAGGCGACCGACATCGTCAAGGTTCACTACACCGGTACTCTGACCGATGGCACCAAGTTCGACAGCTCCGTTGACCGTGGTGAGCCGGCGACCTTCCCGCTCAACCAGGTTATCCCGGGCTGGACCGAAGGCGTACAGCTGATGCCGGTTGGCTCCAAGTTCAAGTTCTTCCTGCCGTCCAAGCTGGCCTACGGCGAGCACGGTGCTGGCTCCATCCCGGCTAACGCCGTGCTGGTGTTTGACGTCGAGCTGCTGGCTATCGAGAAGCCGGCTGCAGAAGACGCCAAGAAGTAATTCCTTTGTATCGATGAAAACGGCTCCTTAAGGAGCCGTTTTTACTTGCGCATCCTCTCGTTTCGCGGGATAAACTGAGAGCATTGCGCATGTGGATATCAGCGGTAGCGCTAAAAATAAAGAACAAAATCAATTAACAAGGATCAATCCTGTGGCTGAGAACGCACCCCGTGTCCTGTTGGTGGAAGATACCCGGAGTCTGGCTGTAGTTTATGAGCAGTACCTGCGCCAGGATGGCTATGAGGTGGTGCTGGCCGATTGCGGACAGCAGGCGCTGGAGGTGTTGCTGACGAGCCCCCCTCCGGTGGTGCTGCTTGATCTGGAGTTGCCCGACATGTCGGGCATGGAGATCCTGCAACAGATCACCGAACAGCAGCTCCCCTGCGCCGTGGTAGTGATCACCGCCCATGGCTCGGTGGATGTGGCGGTGGAGGCGATGCGTCTCGGTGCCTTCGATTTTCTGACCAAGCCGTTTGACAGCAAGCGGCTCTGCGCCACAGCCCGCAATGCCTTGAAACACCAGCAGTTGAGCTCACTGGTTGCCCACTATCGCGAGAACTTCGAGCGGCAATCCTTCTTCGGTTTTATCGGTGCCTCCATGGCGATGCAGGCGGTTTATCGCATCATCGAGAGCGCGGCGCCGAGCAAGGCGACCGTCTTTATCACCGGCGAGAGCGGTACCGGCAAGGAGGTGTGCGCCGAGGCGATCCACCAGTGCAGCCCGCGCCGCGAGCAGCCCTTTATCGCCCTCAACTGCGCCGCCATTCCCCACGATCTGATGGAGAGCGAGATCTTCGGCCATGTGAAGGGCTCCTTTACCGGAGCCCAAGGCGATCGCAAAGGGGCAGCCAGTCTGGCGGATGGTGGCACCCTGTTTCTCGACGAGATCTGCGAGATGGATCTCGACCTGCAGAGCAAGCTGCTGCGCTTTATCCAGACCGGCACTCTGCAGCGGGTCGGCAGTGGCAAACTGGAGACCGTGGATGTGCGCTTTATTTGTGCAACCAACCGGGATCCGCTGCTGGAGGTGAAGGCAGGCCGTTTTCGCGAGGATCTCTACTACCGGCTTCACGTCATCCCCCTCTATCTGCCGCCGCTCAGGGAGCGGGGCGAGGATATTCTGCTGCTGGCCCGCAGCCTGCTGCAGAACTATGCGAAGGAGGAGAACAAGCGCTTTCGCGACTTCGATGCCGCCGCGGCGCGGGTGCTGCTCGACTACCCCTGGCCCGGCAACGTGCGCGAGTTGCAAAACGTGGTGCGCAATATCGTCGTGCTTAATGACAAGGAGCTGGTCAGCCCGGATATCCTGCCGCCTCCCCTCAATGGCTTGCGGGCTCTGGCTGTCACAGCGGCAGCTGCCCAGCAACCTGCTGCAACAGCCGCCACTCCCTTGGCTGGCGGGCCGATCCGGCCGCTCTGGCTGGTAGAAAAAGAGGTGATAGAGCAGGCCATCGCCAGCTGTGATGGCAATATTCCCAAGGCGGCGGCGTTGCTGGAGATCAGCCCCTCCACCATCTATCGCAAGAAGCAGGGTTGGGAAGAGGCCAATCTGGCCTGAACCAGCTTACCAAAAGAGAAGGGCGGCCAGAGTGCCGCCCTTGTCTTTTGAGTCGTTCAGAGTTTGGCGAGGCGTTTGAGCCGGGCCAGCCGCTCAGCCTCATGGCTCTTGCTCCAGCTATCGCGCGAGAGCAGAAACCAGGCGCGGGCAAAGTATTCGGCCGCCGCCGGATCATCCAGCGCCAGCGCATTCTCCCCCAGCTCCTCGAACAGATCGCCATCTTCCGCAGCGCCAGCTTCGCTCATATCGGCCTTGAGCTGGGTCAGTTCGGCCATCGCCTGTTGATGCAGACCCATGGCCCGGCTCAGGCGGGCCAGACTCCAGCGGGCGATAAAAGCCTTGCCCTGCTCCTGATGCGCTTCATGCCAGCTCAGGCACTTCTGTTGCAGCGCTTTCGCCTCGTCAAATCGCCCCAGCTCGAACAGGGTCCAGCCCAGATTGTGGTAAATGGCGGGTAGCCAGCTGCGCACCCGCTCATCCGGGCTGCGCTCGGCCAGCTCCATCCCCAGCTGATGCCAGCGGCTCTGCTCTGGCGGCGGCACCGTCATGGCCACCATCTGGGCCGCGTCGATGGCGAGATAGAGCTCCTTGCTCTTGAGCCCTTGCTGCCAGGCCTGCTCAAACTGCGCTTTGGCCTGACTCTGATCGCCAGCGGCATGGAACTGGCGACCACGCTCGATATGCAACCTGACTCGGGCTCTGGGGGTTGCCCCGGTGAGTCGGTTCTCTACGTCATCAAGGGTCTGTCTGGCTTGTTCTGGCTGGTGTTGCAGGGCGTGGGTGCGGGCAATCTGGGTCAGCAGCTCCAGCTCGAGCTGCAAATCGTGGTCGGCGCGCGCTGCGGGCAGCAGGGCATCGAAGCGCTGGGCAGTGGCGACGGGATCCTGATAGTCCCATAGCGCCATGAAATCGGGCGGATTCTCCATCTGGCCTCCTGGCTGGCGATCCTTGCACCAAGATGCCTGCAGGTTATTGATTGCACAAGGGGCGCTCGTTACAGAGCGCCCCTTGAGTCATGTCAACGTCACTAGCCAGCCGGTCAGTAGACCATGGCCAGGCTCATCAGCATCAGGCCGAGGGCGGCAAAGGCCCCCTCCTTGATGGCCAGACGTGGCACCAGTGCCTTGGGTAGACCCGGAAACAGGCTCAGGGCAAAGCCAAGGCCCGGCATCAGCCAGTGGAAGGCGGGATTGCGCAGGGCGGGATCGGCGGCGCCATTGATGATGATCAGCAGAATAAAGAGGGTAAAGGCGGGCAGAATAAACCAACGCACTGTGCCGACGGCAACGGCCCGCAGCGGTGAGATGCGATAGAGCAGCATAGTCACCAGAAAGAGCACAAAGGGGGCCAGCAGGTAGAGCGGAGCGGGGTTCATAACGAATTTCCTGAAAACAGATGACCAGACAGTCTGGGTTGGCAATAGCTGGGTTAGCAACAGCTTGGGCTGGGGCAAACAGAGGCGGGATTTAATCAGCCATCAATTAGCTTGGCCAGCCTGATGGCCCTGCTCTGTGAAGCGGATCCCGGACAAAGGTTTGCGGCCTCTTAGTGCAGCCACAACCAGACGGCGACAAAGCCGAGCCAGCTGGCGGCCAGCAGGGCCCATGGCAGCGGATGGTGGCGAGTGACCTCGATGACCTCAAGGGCTTCATCCTGTTCGCCGTCTTGCTGCGCTTGCTGGCTCTGTTTCGCTTTGGTCTGCAGCTTCTTCTGGCGACTGGCTTCGCGAGCCCGCGCCTTCATCTGCTTTTTATACTCGTCGATCCCTTTCTGGATCCCCTGAGCGATAAGCTGGGTCTGCTCCTTGGTCTGCCCCGGCTTCTGGTTGGCACGGGCAATTTTCATCGCCTCCTGCTGGGTCTCGGGGGAAATCTTGTCGTACTTGGCCATCAACACACTCCTCGGGCATGGGGGAGGGAGTATGCCACAAAACCGCGTTTCGTGGGGCTTGGCCCGGCATGGCCGCAAATGAGTAACACCTCAATAAAAGCATTTAAAAATCAGTAGCAAAGGGTAAGTTTGGCCATCGATCACAATTAACAACATTTGTGAGTCGCTGATGAAAATTTCCTCTTCGTTGTTTGTTATATTTGGGCCCGACCTGCTGGATGGGGTCGCTAAATAACAAAACAATCAAGGTGATATGGAAATGAATAATAACGTTATCAAAGGCGGCGTGGCCCTGGCCGTGCTGGCGGCACTGACGGGTTGCAATATCTCCAAAAACGACAGCGTTGCACCCTGCACCGAAAATGTCTGCAAACTGACCATTCTGCACACCAACGATACCCACGGCCGTTTCTGGAACAACGCGGAAAACGAATATGGCATGGCCGCCCAGAAGACGCTGGTCGAGCGGCTGCGTAGCGAGGCCAAGGCGGCTGGCAGCACTGTGCTGGTGCTCTCTGGCGGTGACGTGAATACCGGGGTACCCGAGTCGGATCTGCAGGATGCCGAACCTGATTTCATGGCGATGAACAGCATCCGCTACGACGCCATGGCGGTGGGCAACCACGAATTCGACAACCCCCTCAGCGTGATCGAGAAGCAGCGCAAGTGGGCCAGGTTCCCCATGCTCTCCGCCAACATCTATGACAAGGCGAGCGGCAAGCACTACTTCGACCCCTACAAGGTGTTCAAGCTGGAGAACGGTCTCAAGGTCGCCGTGCTGGGCCTGACCACCGAGGATACCGCCCAGCTGGTGGATCCCGACAACGTGAAAACCCTGGAGTTTCGCGATCCGACCACGGAAGCGGCCAAGCTGGGCAAGCAGATCCGTGCCAAGAAGGAGGCCAATCTGGTCTTCGCCATCACCCACATGGGCCACTATGCCGATGGCCAGCACGGCAGCAACGCGCCGGGCGATGTGGAGATGGCTCGCAAGCTGCCAGCCGGTACCCTGGATGCCATTATCGGCGGTCACTCCCAGAATCCGGTCTGCATGGAGCCGGGCAGTGCGAACAAGTACGCCAACTTCAAGCCGGGTGATTCCTGCCTGCCGGATCAGCAGAACGGCACCTGGATCATGCAAGCCCATGAGTGGGGCAAATATGTGGGTCGTGCCCAGTTTGACTACCAGAATGGCAAGCTGACCCTGACCAGCTATGAGCTGATCCCGGTCAACCTCATCAAGCGCAATGCCAAAGGCGAGGCGATCGATGCCAACGGTGTCGTGACCAAAGACCCGGCCAAGATGCAGTTCGTACAGGACGAGATCGTGAAGGATCCCGAGCTCTACAACACCCTGCTCACCTATCAGGAGAAGGGTCAGCAAGAGCTGAATGTCGTCATTGGCTCGGCAGATGGCTTGCTGGTAGGGGATCGCAACTCGGTGCGTAACAAGCAGACCAACCTTGGCCGCCTGATCACGACGGCGACCACCGGCAAGCTGGGCGTTGACTTTGGTATCGTCAACTCCGGCGGTGTGCGTGACAGCATCCCGGCTGGCGATATAACCTATCGCAGCGTGCTGCTGGTGCACCCCTTTGGCAACACGGTCAACAAGGCGGTGATGAAGGGGAGCGAGCTGGCGACCTATCTGGGTCAGGTTGCAACCAAAACCCGCAACACCGGTGGTTATGCCCAGTTTGGCGGCATCAATATGGCGGTGGATTGCCAGGCCAAGAGCGTGAATATCACCAGCATCGGTGGCAAGGCGTTTGACCCGGCAGCTACTTACAGCTTCGCTATCCCGAGCTTCAGTGCCTCCGGTGGCGATGGCTATCCGAAGATCGATACCATCAACGCCGGCCTGGTCGATGCTGCAGTGCTGAAGGAGTATATCGAGGTCAATAAGACCATCAACGTTGCTGGCTATCAGCCTGCCAACGAGGTGAGCTATCTGAACACCACTACTCCAACTGAAGGGTGCAACTAAGCATCCTTGCACAGCCATCACAGGAGCCGTATTTGGCGGCTCCATTCAAAAAAATCCCCGGGATTTGCCCGGGGATTTTTTTATCTTGTGACGATGACTGGAGCCGCTTGTGCTGTTGCTGCCCGGCGCTTGGCATCCCGGCGATAAGCCGCTCTTTCCCTTTATCCTGCCGTCCATACTCGTCGCTTTCCGCTCTGCGACCTCTTGGCTGGATCGGCCATATCCCCTTGAGGGGCCGCTGGCAGCGCTAAAGGCACAAGGAGATGCGCATCCTGCCACTATAAATTTAATTTATAGGTTTTGCTGAAATGGCCTCATTTTGACTTATGCCAAGCCGGTTTCAGGAGAGGGACCTTGCCATAGCCGTTTACCTGCCCTGACAAGCCTTCCTCCGACTTGGGCGGCCAGACCGTGAGGCAAAAAAAGAGGCAGCCGGATGGCTGCCTCTGCGGTTTTTTATGAGCGCTGCGATTAGAGCTGCTCGATACCAACGATATGCCAGGGGGCATTGTTCTTGGCCAGATCGCGCTCGAGGTGCCACACCTCCTTGATGTCCTCCTCGACCTGCTCCTGACGGTCCATGTAGCGGCCGCTGAAGCGCACGCTCACCTGGGCCCAGTCGCTGCCGTAGTCGGCGCGCACCAGCTGGGTATCCACATACATCACTTCGGTATGCTGGTCGCCAGTCAGTTCGGCTCGCTCGGCTTTGAGCTGCTCGAACAGCTCCGGGCTGACGTACTCGCGCACTTTTTCCAGATCGTTCTTGTTCCACGCCTCTTGCAGGGTGCGGTAGTGGTCGCGGGCACCGGCCAGGAAGCCGTTCATGTCAAAGCCCGGCGGCAGGCGGAACGGCACATCGCTGTCGGCAAAGCCGGTCGCTTGCGGGGCGCTGTGGCTCTGCTCAAACTGCTGCGGGGCCGCGCTCTGGGGCGGCTGATAGCCGGCATAGGCCGTTTGTTGCGGTTGTGGCGCTCCCATCTTGCCCCGACGCATGGCCCGGAACAGGAAGACGGCACCCAGTGCCAGCAGGGCGATCAGCAGGAAGTCCATCCCTTGCAGACCTTCAAAGGCGCCGCTGCCCAGCAGGTAGGCAAACAGGCCACCGGCCAGCAGACCGCCCAGCAGACCACCCATCATGCCGCTCTTCTTCGGCGGGGTCTGGGCACCCAGGGTCGGGTTCTTGTTGTCGACCGGTTTGGCCGCAGGCTGTGCCGGCGCTGTCTTGTAACTTTTGCCGAAGGATTTGCCGCCACCAAACTTCTTGGCCTCGGCGTGCGGTGCCCCCAGGCCGATGGCCAGGATCATGGCAAACAGGGTCAGCATCTTTTTCATTTTGACTCTTTCACTCTCGTCTGTAGTTGGGGCATGCTCTGCTTAGGCAAGCTCAGCAAGGCGCATGGCAGGCTGCCTGTCCCTAAATGTGTCGCAGCTTGTGCCGATAAGTACCATGACAGGCATGAATT
This sequence comes from Aeromonas sp. HMWF016, assembly GCF_963878195.1. NCBI lineage: Bacteria > Pseudomonadati > Pseudomonadota > Gammaproteobacteria > Aeromonadales > Aeromonadaceae > Aeromonas > Aeromonas sp. HMWF016. The sequence goes on along the minus strand of NZ_CAWNWX010000074.1, from coordinate 9,760 downwards.
ATTCATGAACGAATTACCACCTCGCGTGGGTCTCGATGTCAGGAGTGTGCAGCATGAAAAGCAGACGATTGAGCCGTAAAGAGCGCAAGATGCGCAGCAAAACCAGAAGCAGCAAGAACGAACAAACCCTGGTCTGGCCCTTTATGATGATATGAGCCGCCAGATAGGGCTCGCCGTAGTTGGCTTTCTTTTGTAAAATTCCCGTCCCCTTCCCGCTGCGGTTTTTATGTGTATGGCAGAGCAAGTGACGGCGAAAAAAGACGCCAAGACACAACAGCTGAAAGTTCCCCCCCACTCTTTTGAGGCCGAACAGTCCGTACTGGGCGGCCTGATGCTGGATAACGACGCCTGGGATCGGGTCGCCGAGCGGGTGATCGACAAGGATTTCTACAGCCGTCCGCACCGGTTGATCTTCCAGGCCATGACCCGCCTCTCCAACGCGGGCAACCCCATCGACCTTATCACCCTGCAGGAGGAGCTGGAGCGCTCCGAACAGCTGGAAGAGGCAGGTGGCTTCGCCTATCTGGTTGAGATCGCCAAGAACACCCCGAGTGCCGCCAACATCAACGCTTACGCCGAAATCGTGCGCGAGCGGGCGGTGGTGCGGGAGATGATCTCGGTCGCCAACGAGATCGTCGAAGCGGGCTACGAGCCACAGGGCCGTACCTCCGGCGATCTGCTCGACCTGGCCGAGAGCAAGGTATTCAAGATTGCCGAGCAGCGCACCAGCGCCAACGAGGGGCCCCAGCCGCTCAAGCTGATCCTCGAGCAGACCGTCGACAAGATTGAAGAGCTGTTCAAGACCCCCCACAACGGGGTGACCGGCGTCTCCAGCGGTTACAACGATCTGGACAAGATGACCGCCGGCCTGCAGCGCTCGGATCTGGTCATCGTCGCCGCCCGTCCCTCCATGGGCAAGACCACCTTTGCCATGAACCTCTGTGAGCACGCGGCCCTCACTGCCGACAAGCCGGTGCTGATCTTCTCGCTGGAGATGCCCTCCGAGCAGATCATCATGCGTATGCTCGCCTCGGTCGGTCGCATCGACCAGACCAAGGTGCGTACCGGTCAGCTCGACGACGAGGATTGGGCCCGCCTCTCCTCCACCATGGGATTGCTGTTGGAGAAGGGCAAGATGTATATCGATGACGCCTCCGGCCTCACCCCGACCGATGTGCGCTCCCGTGCCCGCCGGGTGGCGCGCGAGCATGGCGGCCTCTCGATGATCATGGTGGACTACCTGCAACTGATGCGGGTGCCGGCGCTCTCTGACAACCGTACCCTGGAGATCGGTGAAATCTCCCGCTCCCTCAAGGCGCTGGCGAAAGAGCTGCAGTGCCCGGTAGTGGCACTCTCCCAGCTGAACCGAAGCCTGGAACAGCGTGCCGACAAGCGTCCGGTCAACTCGGATCTTCGTGAATCGGGCTCCATCGAGCAGGATGCGGATTTGATCATGTTTATCTATCGTGATGAGGTTTATCACGATGACAGCCCGGACAAGGGGATTGCCGAGATCATCATCGGCAAGCAGCGTAACGGCCCCATTGGCCGGGTGCGCCTCACCTTCCAGGGTCAGTTCTCGCGGTTCGACAACTATGCTGGCCCGGCGTTTGATGATGATTATTGATAAGTAATGGATAAGGCCGTCCGGATAGTGATTGCCGAGAGTGCCCTGAAAGATGTCAGATGTCTCCGACAAGCAGCGTAACGGTGCCAATGTCGGCCGGGTGCGCCTCACCTTCCAGGGGCAGTTCTCCCAGTTCGACAACTATGCCGGTCCTGCATTTGATGATGATTATTGATGTAAACCCAGGGTGATGGGGGATTAGCCATCACCACGACTGCCCTGATCGATAGCCAGTCATTGGCTGCCGCTCAGGGCCTGTTTTCCCGGTTCGACAATTATGCCGGTCCGGCCTTCGACGACGATAAGTGAGTGGCGGTCTTCGGCCCGATGAGGGGGAGACCATTTGTGCCCTCGTAAGGGAAAACCATGAAAGCGGCTACTGCCCAAATCAACACTGCGGCCTTGCGCCACAACCTCGCCGTGGTCAAGCGCCACGCTCCCGCTTGCAAGATCATCGCTGTGGTCAAGGCCAACGCCTATGGTCACGGACTGCTGCCGGTCGCCCGCACCCTGGTGGATGCGGATGCCTACGCGGTGGCCCGTATCGAAGAGGCGCTGATGCTGCGCTCCTGCGCCGTGGTCAAGCCCATCGTGCTGCTGGAGGGCTTCTTCTCCGCCGACGATCTGCCGGTGCTGGCGGCCAACAACCTGCAGACGGCGGTTCACACCTGGGAGCAGCTCGAAGCGCTGGAGCAGGCCGAGCTGCCTGCCCCCGTGGTGGCATGGCTCAAGCTCGACACCGGCATGCACCGCCTCGGGGTACGTGCCGACGAGATGCCCGCCTTTATCGAACGACTCGGCAAGTGCAAGAACGTGGTGCAGCCGTTCAACATCATGACTCACTTCAGCCGCTCCGATGAGCTGGAGCAGCCCACCACCCGCGAGCAGATCGACTTGTTCAGCAAGTTGACCGAGCCGCTTCTGGGCGAGCGGGCCATGGCCAACTCGGCGGGCATTCTGGCCTGGCCGGACTCCCACTGCGACTGGGTGCGCCCCGGCGTTATCCTCTATGGCGTCTCTCCGTTCCCCAATACGGTGGCGGCCGATTATGACCTGCAGCCGGTGATGACCTTGAAGACCCAGCTGATTGCGGTACGGGATCACAAGGCGGGCGAGCCGGTGGGCTACGGTGCCAACTGGGTGGCGGATCGCGATACCCGGCTCGGGGTGATTGCTATCGGCTACGGTGACGGCTATCCGCGCATGGCGCCCAACGGCACTTCCGTGCTGATCAACGGTCGCATCGTGCCGCTGGTGGGGCGTGTCTCCATGGATATGAGCACCGTCGATCTGGGGCCGGGCGCCACCGACAAGGCGGGTGACGAGGCGGTGCTGTGGGGCGAGGGGTTGCCGGTGGAGCGGGTGGCCGACGAGATTGGTACCATTCCCTACGAGCTCATCACCAAGCTCACCTCCCGCGTCTTTATGGAGTACGTCTGATGTGGCAGCAGTGCCTGCTGACTCTGAAGCCCCGTTCGCGGGGCTTTCATCTGGTGACGGACGAGCTGGTGGCCAAACTGCCGATGCTGGCGGATTACCGGGTCGGCATGGTGCATCTGCTGCTGCAACACACCTCCGCCTCACTCACTCTCAACGAGAACTGCGACCCCAGCGTGCGCAGCGATATGGAGGCTCATCTGCACCGGCTGGCGCCGGAAGATGCCCCCTACTATCGCCACACCTATGAGGGGGCGGATGATATGCCCGCCCACATCAAATCCTCCCTGCTCGGGGTGAGCCTGCTGCTGCCAGTTCGCGATGGTCAGTTGGCGCTCGGCACCTGGCAGGGGATCTGGCTTGGCGAGCATCGCGTCGATGGCGGCGCCCGCAAGGTGCTGGTAACCCTGCAGGGGGAGTAGTCAGGTCGGTGCTGAGTAAAAAGACCAAGATAAAAAGAGGGATGGCGCCGAGCCATCCCTCTTTTGTTTTTACGGTTTGGTGAGCTACCCGCTTGCCAGTGGCACGGGCTCTGCGTGGCTCAGCCGACCTTGAAGGGGGTCAGCTCGGCCAGCGGGGCTGCGTCCATAAAGGCTTGCGGCTCCTGGCCGTGTTTGAAGATCTTGAAGTCCTGATCGCGGGCGCTCCAGTACTCGAGACGCTCACCACTTACCTGCAGCAGACTTGCTTCGCGCAGGGCCACTACATATTCGCTCGGGTTGATGGCGCAGAACTCGGCCAGACGTTCGTCGCGGGTTTCGCCCATGTGGCCGCTGATGCTGGCGTCCAGATAGTGCGGGTTGATCTGCAGCGGGAACAGGCCCAGCGCAGGCAGCACGGCGGCGTTGCAGACCGGCATATCGTTGGTGGTGCGGATGCTCGGGGTTGCCACGTTGCAACCGGCGCTCCAGCCCACATAGGGGACGCCCCGCTCGCGCACGGCACGCTGGATTGGCACGATCAGGCCGTTTTCGTGCAGCATCTGGTTGAGGCGCCAGGTGTTGCCGCCGCTGATAAAGATGGCGTCGGCCTGATTGATGGCATCGACCGGATCATCGAAGTGGTGGATGCTGATGGCATCGACTCCCAGACTCTCCTGCAGCTCGTTGGCGCGGGCATCCCAGTCACTGCGGATCACCGCGTAGGGGATGAGCAGAATGCGCTTGACCTGTTTGCGCGCGAGCAGGCTTTGAACCCGATCCCGGGCCCAGCCGAGCAGACCCGGAAATTCGTTGGCTTTACCGTTGCTAAGCAGAAGCAGTTCCATCAAATCGTTCCTCAAAAAGTGAAAGCGGAGGAGAGGCCACCCCGGTTTGCCGTCGGACAGCAGGGCGACAGGAGCGGCCATACTACCACTTTCGGATAGACGGTTCTGTGATCGGGGGGCTCATTAATGAGTCATCCCTCAATGAGTCCGCATAAAAATCACCACATAAACAGAGGCCCCGCTTGTGCGGGGCCTTGTTCATGGTGGTGATGATCAGGAGGCGGTTGCCTCGACCACCTTGTAGGAGGGCTGTTGGCGTAGCTTCCACAGCTCGCTCCATTTGCGCAGGGCAGAGAGAAGGATCAGCATTCCCAGCACCAGCATGATGAGGGAGATGATGCCATTCATCGGGTTGTAACCCTTGGCCGCGGCGTTGAAGTAGACGTTGCTCATCATCCAGTAGGCGGCGTAGTTGACGGTGACGAACAGGTAGGCCAGCGGGATCAGGCAGGTCAGCATGTAACGGCGCTTGCTGGCCAGTCGCAAGATGATGGTGGCACCGATGATGAGGCCCACCGAGGCCATCAGCTGGTTCGATACCCCGAACAGCGCCCATACCGAGCCGATATCACCGGACATCAGCAGGTAACCCCACATCACACAGGCGAGCACGCTGGCGCCGATGGCACCCGGCATCCAGTCGATGCGCTTGAGGGGTGGGTAGAACTCGCCGAAGAAGTCCTGAATGAGATAGCGGGAGACCCGGGTGCCGGAGTCGACAGCCGTCAGGATAAAGACAGCTTCGAACATCACTACGAACTGGAAGAAGTAGGAGGCGAGGTTACTGAACCAGGGCACCTTGGTGAAGATGTAGGACATGCCCACCGCCAGGGTGACGGCGCCGCCGGTGCGACCGTTCAGGTCCATGCCGATCTCCTGGGAGAGGAAGGGCAGATCCACCACCTGCATCCCCAGTTTGGCGAAAGCTTCCGGGGTGGCGTTGATGGCGAAGTAGTCAGCCGGGTGCAGGGCCGTGGCGGCGATCAGCGCCATCACGCCCACCACGCATTCGGCCAGCATGGCACCGAAGGCGACCGGCAGGATGTCGTTCCACTTGTCCACCAGTTTCGGGGTGGTACCTGAGCCGATAAAGGCGTGGAAGCCTGAGATGGCGCCACAGGCGATGGTGATGGAGATGAAGGGCCATACCGGGCCGCCCAGTACCGGGCCGCCGCCGTGGACAAACTGGGTCATGGCGGGGAACTGGATCTCCGGGTTGATGCAGATAACGCCGATGACCAGGGCGCCGAATACACCGATCTTCATAAAGCTGGAGATGTAGCCGCGCGGGGTGAGCAGCAGCCAGACCGGCAGCGCGGTGGCGAAGAAGGCGTAGATAGGCAGCGCCAGACTGATGGTCTCGGCACGCAGGGTCAGCCAGGCACCGAAGGCGCTCTCCTGCACATAGGGGCCGAAGAAGACGCAGGCCAGCACGGCGATGAAGCCCACCCAAGAGGCGGCTTGCAGGTTGCCGGTCAGCTTGTGCCAAATTCCCACCACCATGGAGATGGGGATGGTCATGAACACCGCGAACACGCCCCAGGCGTTACGCTCCAGCGCGTGTACCACCACCATGGAGAGACCCGCCATGGTGATGGTGATGATGAACAGCATGGCGAGCCCGGTACACCAGCCAGCGATGGGGCCGAGCTCGGCCTTCGCCACCTCGGAGAGGGACTTGCCCTGATGTTTCATGGAGGCGAACAGCACCACGGTATCGTGCACCGCGCCGCCGATGACGCAGCCGATCAGCAGCCAGAGAAAGCTCGGCAGGTAGCCGTACTGGGCCGCCAGTACCGGGCCGACCAGCGGGCCGGCGGCGGCGATGGCGGCAAAGTGTTGACCGAAGTTGACCCACTTGTTGGTCGGCACGTAGTTCTTGCCATCTTCCAGCTGGTGGGAGGGGGTGACCAGTTTGTCGTCAGCCTGCAGCACCTTGCGCACAAAGAACACGCCGTAGAGGCGATATGCGATGGCGAGGATGCAGAGTGCCGCAATGACAAAAGTGATTGCGTGTTGCATGGGGGAGTTTCCTTTTCCTGTGGCCAGTCTGGCCGGGCTCAGGCTGCACTCTACCCATGCGGTGGGGAAAGGGGAGCGAAGAAAAGGTCAGTGGCCGGGTTCTGCCCGCGAGTGGCAGAAAAGCGGCCCCGAGTGGTTTGGCGGGTTTGCCGACGGGCGTGGTAAGCGGGTGAGTGGCCGCTGGCAGAGCAGGTGCGGGGTGATGCGTCCCGCCCCATCAGGGGATATCGAGCAGCTCCTTGAGAGGTTTGAGGTAGCGGCGACTCACCGGCACTTTGTGGCCGCCCTGAGTCACCACCTCCGCCAGCCCGCCGTCCAGCAGCAGGATTTCGCGGATCTGGCCCGGGTTGAGCAGGTACTGGCGGTGACACCGTACGAAGCCGGTCTTCTCTTCCAGAGTGCGCAGGGTCAGCTCGGTGGTGCCATGCTGCTGGCCGCTGATCACCCGGTTGCCGGTGAGATCGCTGTGGATGAACTCCACCTCACCAAGGGGCAGCAGCAGAATACGGTTGTGACCGGTGCAGGGAATGCTGCGCAGGGGCTGGGCGATGCGGGTCGGGTCCGGCAGCGGTTGGCCTGCCAGCTCACCTTTTGGAGAGAGCAGCCGGTGGATGCGCTCCAGCGCCCGGTTCATCCGCTCTGCCGTGACCGGTTTGAGCAGGTAGTCGAGGGCGTTCTCTTCGAACGCACGTAGGGCAAACTCGTCGTAGGCGGTGATGAAGACGATGTGGGGGCGCAAGTCCGGGTCCAGCATGCTCACCAGCTCCAGCCCGTTGATGCGCGGCATCTGGATGTCGAGAAACAGCAGGTCGGGTTTCAGGCGATGGATGGTGGGCAGCGCCTCCATGGCGTGGGCGCACTCTCCCAGCAGGCGGATATTGCCCGCCTGCTCCAGCAGCAGGCGCAGCTCCTCGCGGGCGAGAGGTTCATCGTCAACGATCAGGGCGGTCAGCATGGGCTCTCCTGCAGGGGAAGGGTGATCCTCACCCGGGTTGATTGATGGGGGACGCAGTCGATGGCGACCCCGTACTCGGCGCCGTAACGGGCCTTGATGCGCCGATCCACTATGTTCATGCCAAGGCCGCGCCCCTCCTGTTTCGTCTGATAGAGCCCGGCGTTGTCGCACACCTCCAGCACCACTTGCTGTGCCTCAACCCGGGCGGTCAGGGTCAGCAGGCCGGGTTCGAACATCTGGGAGATGCCGTGCTTGACCGCGTTCTCGACGATGGGCTGCAGGGAGAAGGTGGGCAGCCGGTACTCCAGCAGCGACTCGGGAATGTGGATCTGCACGCTCAGGTGTTCGGCGAAACGGGCCTGTTCGATGTGCAGATAGGCGTTCACATGCTCCAGCTCGTCGCCCAGGGTCACCTCGTCCCCTTGGCGCTTGAGATTCTTGCGAAAGAAGGTGGAGAGGTTGTGCACCAGAGTGCGGGCACTTTCGGGATCGCGCCGGATCACCGCTGACAGGGTGTTGAGGGCGTTGAACAGGAAGTGCGGGTTGATCTGCGCCTGCAACAGCTTGATCTCCGACTGGGCCAGCAGCCGCTTCTGCTCGTTATATTTGCCCGCCAGGATCTGGCCGGAGAGCAGCCGGGCGATCCCCTCTCCCAGCGTGCGGTTGATGGAGGAGAAGAACTTGCGCTTGGGCTCGTAGAGCTTGATGGTGCCCACCACGGAGCCCTCTTCCCCCCGCAGCGGAATGACCAGCGAGGAGCCGAGCCTGCAGCCCGGGTGGATGGTGCAGCTGTAGGGGATGAGGTTGCCGTCGGCATAGACCACCTCGTTGTGCTGGATCGCCTTGAAGGTGTGCTGAGAGTTGATGGCGGTGCCCGGCAGGTGGTGATCCTCACCGATGCCGATAAAGGCGAGCAGCTTCTCCCGATCGGTGATGGCCACCGCGCCCACCCCGGTCTCCTCGTAGAGGATGCGCGCCATCTGCTGGCACGCCTGCTGGGTGAACCCCTTGTCCAGCACCCGCATCGCCCGCTCGGCGATCTTGAGGGCGCGGGCAGAGAAGGCGACCGAGTACTTCTCCAGCATGGCGCGGTGATCGAGGATCATCCGCATGAACATGGCAGCCCCCAGGGTATTGGCCACCAGCATGGGGGCGATGATGTTCTCGATAAGGTGGATGGCGTCATCGAGAGGGCGGGCCACCAGCAATATGATCCCCATCTGCATCAGCTCGGCGACCAGCGCCACCGACCCCACCACCCAGGGGCTGAACAGCAGATCGAGCCGGTGACGGGCGACGAAGTGGCGGTGCACCAGTCCGCCGAGCAGCCCTTCGGCGATGGTGGAGAAGGTGCAGGCCAGCGCGGTAAAGCCCCCCAGCGAGTAGCGATGGATGCCGCCGGTGAGCCCCACCAGCAGTCCCACTACCGGGCCGCCGACTATACCCCCCAGCACGGCGCCGATGGCGCGGGTATTGGCGATGGAATCCTCGACCCTCAGGCCAAAGTAGGTACCCATCACGCAGAAGCCGGAGAAGATGAGATAGCAGAGGATCTTGTGGGGCCAGCTCAGGGTCACCTGAGTGAGCGGCATGAACAGCGGCGTCTTGGAGAGCAGCCAGGCGATTACCAGATAGACGCAGAGCTGCTGGAACAGCGAGATCACCAGAGTGAATTGTTCAAACGCCACGGCTCGTTGCCCCGGTAATGGTTGGTCATTTAATGGACGCGGAGTATTAGCAAACCCCATACCCCCTTGCAAGGCAGGGTTATCGGAATGGTGGCGTAGCGCACGATTTGCAGCATCCTCTGCCGCAGTGGCGGGCGCTAACTGTCAGGTTACTCAGCATGGAGCCTGAGCCAGTGGCAGACATGGCGATATTTCGGTCACAAAAAGGGGGCCAGAAGGCCCCCGAATTGGCAGTCAGTGGGTGGCTCAATCGAGTTTGAGATCGACCCAGACCATGCGGTGATCCGAACTGACTCCCTTGGCGATGCCGAGTTTCGCATCATAGACCAGGTGGTAACCCGCCTCGAAGCTGGCCGGCCAGTAGACACCGCTCTTCACCGCGTTGAGGTTGGCGGAGGGGATGACGTGATCCAGCTGCAGTACGCTGGTGTTGGTGATCCGCTCCGGGTTGGGACGATTCAGATTGCGTTTGCAGCCGGTCCCCTTGCTGACACACTCCGGGCCCCCTTCGCTGACCGGGATCAGGGTGCCATTGGCGATGGCCTGATTCATCAGCGGGTTGTTTAGCAGATCCTGAATGGCTCTCAGATCGCCATCGCCGGTGAGTGGGTCTGCATTGAGATCCCCTGCGATGACGAACTTGGCGTTTTTGGCCAGTCCACCCTTGGTACCCTTGTCATCGGTCATGTAGTTGAGACCCTTGACGTAGTCGTTCCAGAAGGCGATCTCGGCGCGGTTGTGCTTGACGGTGTGACGCGCAGCGT
>NZ_CAWNWX010000073.1:16878-35720 GCF_963878195.1 Aeromonas sp. HMWF016 | reverse complement strand
CAACACGCATCACCGAGATCACCTACGAGCTCAAGGCTCGCAGCACCAGCGCCCCCTATCAGCAGCTCAGGGTCTATCGCCGCTTTGACTGGCAGGGGAGCGACCTCGCGGCCCTCGCCGAGCAGCAGTGTGGCGAGCCCCAGCTCAGGGTGGAATCCGGCTGGCAGATCCGCTTCGTCCGCTGCGAAGATCGGGTCCCGGGCGGCAAGCTGATCCCCGCCAGCAGTTATGACTTCGGCTATGGCATGAAACAGGGCCGCTGGGAGCAGCTGGCCGGGACGCCGACCGCCACCCGTCAGGATCGCCTGCCACTCCCCTCAGCGGTGATCCTGGGGCAGAGCGAGCGCGAACTGGAGCGCTGTGAGCTCAACGCACAGGGGCGCTGCGCCGAGCCGGAGTGGCACTACCAGCCACAGGATTGGCAACAGCTGCACGTGCTGGAAGAGAGCCCCAGCGAACGGGATGGCCGGCTGGAGCAGATCTTCTTCCGCCTGCAACCGAACAGCGGATCTCAGGCGGCCGCTCAGGTGAGCGAGATCCACGTCTGGCGCCGTTATCAGTGGCAGCTCGAGCAGCTCACGCCACAGCAGGAGTGCGACGAACCGCAGGAGCGCAAGGAGGGAACCAACACCATCCGCTATCGCATCTGCCGTCAGGTGATCCCGGCTGGCAGCAACGTCGCCGTAACCCTCAAGGACAGTGGTTACCAATACTCGATCGCCGGGGCCGAGTGGCAGCCGCTGCCGGAAACCGACGAGTGGCAGGAGAGCCGGGTGCTCAATCGCCCCATCATCCTTGATAGCAAGGAGGAGCAACTGGAGTGCCGCCGCGCCAACGGCCGCCCCTGCTCGGAGCCCGAGCAACCCGATACGGATCTGCTCGATGCCGACGCCGCCAAGCTGGTGGCCGATGTGAGCGGGCAGAACAGCCCCGCGTGGCAGCCGGACTATGGTCACGACGATGCCAAGCTGATGGCGGTGGTGCGCGGCATGCGTGCCCTGCTGGCGGCCAATCAGCCGACCCATCCGGCGATGGACAAGCTGCTCTACTATGTGCGCGCCCACAACTATCACGGCGGCATCAAGCAGGAGAGCGATCAGGTCGCCCGCGCACTGGCTGGCGTCATGATTGACCTGCTCAACCACCCCTTGCTGCTTGGCGCAGAACTGCAGGATCAGGCCGGAACCGTGCTGGAAGCGTGGAGCGTGGCCGCTCAGGGGCAGCTGGGACAGGAAGCCTTCCGGCAAAGCGCAGCCCCCATGCTGGCCCAGCTCAATCAGGCGCTTGCCTATGCCGTGCAACATGCGGCACAGATCAATGGCCACAAACCCTGGGCTGACGGGCTGTTCGAACTGCTCAATCTGGTCGATCAGAGCGCATCCTATGGCCAGCAGGCGGACTTCACCGCCACCGTGCTTGCGCAGGAAACCGCCATCCGCCAGAACCTGCGCCTGCTCGGCATGAGCGAGCTGGCACTCTGGAAGCAGCGTGACGAATCGCGGGATCTGTTTATCTTCAACAACATCCTCGATGCCCACAGCCGCCTCTATCAGATGATTCGCTACACCAGACCGGACGAGGCAAACAGCTATCGCCAGCAGCTCGACCGCGATGTCATCGCCATCATGCGCCAGCACGGGCTGGTTCCGGGAGGCAACCAGCCCGCGGCCCTGCTGGAAGAGGTCTCCCTCACCCTCTCCAGCTACTACCTCACCTACACGGATCGCACCAGCGAAGCCTGTGTCAGCGGCGAGTTTGCCGGGCTCTGCACCCCAATCCGCATGGAGGATATCCTGCCCTTCGAACACACCTGTTCACCGACCCTGCGCCTGCGCGCCCAGGATCTCACCCAGACTCAGGCCGAAGGGATCTGCCGCGAGCTGGGTGCGGAAGAGCAGCATTTCCACCAGCTGATGGAAACCGGCGAACAACCGGTGGCGGATGATCACAACGAGGCGCTGGAGCTGGTGATCTTCAACTCCTCCGCCGACTGGAGTCGGTACGGCGGCGCCCTCTTTGGCGTCTCCACCGACAATGGCGGCATCTACATCGAGGGGGATCCGGCTCGCCCCGGCAATCAGGCCCGCTTCTTTGCCTATGAGGCCGAGTGGAAACGCCCTGCCTTCCAGGTGTGGAACCTGCGCCACGAGTACGTCCACTATCTCGACGGCCGCTTCAACCAGTACGGCAGCTTTGGTCACTATCCCCTCAATCGCACCACCTGGTGGGCCGAGGGGGTGGCGGAGTACATCGCCCACGGCCAGTGCTTTGCCAGAGGTCTGGACAATGTGAGCAACCGCCCCGCCAACCAGCGGCCGACTCTGGCATCCATCCTGCACCTTGATTACGACCAGGGGGGCGAGATGGTCTACTCCTGGTCCTACACGGTGCACCGCTTCCTCAACGATACCGGTCGCAATGCCAGCTGGCTGGCGATGGCGCAGGCACTGCGCAATCCGGATCGGCAGCAGGCGCTGAGCGACTTCGAGGCGGAGCTCGACAAGCTGATCGCCAATGACAGCGCAGCCTATCAGGCGTGGCTGAGCCGGGATCTGCTGCCATGGTGGCAAGCCAACAAGGAGTCGGAAGCCTGCAGGGCCAATGACTCGGCTCACTGATCCGGGCCTGCAAACGTCGAGGGGCTGCCAGCGCAGCCCCTCTTTATATCAGTGATTTCCTGCGACAAGCTCTGCCCCAATGCGTCCCGCTACTGCTATCAAGCCTGACGCCAACAGCCGAGTTGTAATAGAATGCCGGAAGCCATTCCCAATTTCAGACCCAAACCGCATCGCGCATGAAGAAGTTTGCCAAGATCCTCCTCGCCTGCCTGCTGTCACTGCTGGCCCTGATTGCCTCGGTGCTGGCCTATAGCGAGTGGATCGTCTCGGATGCACGCCACTACACCTTCGACAAGGTGAGCGACGTGCCATACAACCGGGTTGCCGTGGTGCTGGGCACCTCCAAATACCTCTCGAGCGGTGGCCCCAACCACTACTTCAAATACCGCATCAAGGCGGCGGCCGAGCTCTACAACAATGCCAAGGTGGACTACATCCTGGTCTCCGGCGACAACGCTACCCTGCAGTACAACGAACCGCGCCAGATGCGACGCGCCCTGATCAAGGCAGGGATCCCGGCCTCCGCCATCTACATGGATTTCGCCGGCTTCCGCACCCTCGACTCTGTGGTCAGAGCCAAAGAGGTGTTCGGTCAGGATCGCTTTACCGTGGTCTCCCAGGGCTTTCACAACGAGCGGGCCATCTTTATTGCCCGTCACTTTGGCATCGATGCGGTCGGCTTCAACGCCGATGATCCCAGCGCCTATCAGGGCATCCGCACCCGGATCCGCGAGGTGTTTGCCCGGGTGATGGGGCTGGTCGATCTCTACGTGCTGGACAAGGGGCCCAAGTTTCTCGGCGAACCCGTCCATATCGGTCTGCCGATCCCCTGCCTGTCGCTCAGCACCATTGGCACCCAGCAGCCCTGCATCAAACCGCCCAAACCAGCCGAAGAGCCGGCCAAACCGGCTATCGAACTGCCGGTTGCCCCCTCTGCAGTCAGTGCCAGCGTTGCCTCCTGAGCAGGACGCTTGATCAGGAAAAACCCGCCTGACCTTCAGATAACCAGTGAAAACAAAACGGCCACCCCATGGGGTGGCCGTTTTCTCTTGGCTAATCAGCTCTCAGATATTGTTCGCAGGCGAAGGGAGTGCGATCCCCAGCAGCATATGATCCATCATCCCCACCATCCGCCCAATCTCGGGTTTGGTGATGGTATCGTTGGCCCCCAGTTGCAGCGCCTTCTGGCGGTTGTCATCGCTCATCAACGAGGAGAACATCACGATGGGCATCTCCTTGTAGGAGGGGGTCTCCCGCAGCCGCTTGAGCAGGTGCATGCCGTCCATACGCGGCATCTCCACATCGGTGATCACCGCGTTTACGAAGCCGGAGACCGGCATTCTCTCCTCCTGGGCCAGACGATCGAAATCCGTCATCATCTCCAACCCCTCTCCCCCATCCTTGGCCGTTATCACGTTATAGCCGGCGGTGCGCAGGGTAGTTTCGATCATCTTGCGGATAAAGGCCGAGTCATCCACCACCAGAATGGTTTTGCTCTGACGCAGCGCCATCATGCGATCGTCGATGATCACCTTGCGATCCTGGGTGACGTCGTACTTCTCCATGCTGAGCTCGGGGTTGATGTCGGCGATGATCTTCTCGAAATCGAGGATCATAATGAGGTTGCCATCACGCCTGACCACGGCCACTACGCAGTCGTTCTCCCCCGCCTCCAAAAACTGGCTGGGTGACTCTACATCCTCCCAGGAGACCCGGTGAATCCGGCTGACACTGTCGATGAGAAAGCCATTGGCCATCTTGTTGAAGTCGGTGACGATCACCACCTTGTGGCTGGGGTCGGGGTTGGTCTTGATGCCGAGCCACCCCGCCAGATCCACCAGCGGGATGAGACGATCCCGCAGGGAGAAAACCCCCACCATGTGGCGCTGGGCATTGGGGTAATCGGTGGTTTCGGGCACCCGGATCACCTCGCGCACCTTGGCGACGTTGATCCCGTAGTAGGCGATCTTCTCGCGCCCGTCCGGCAGCTGTTTCTTGAGGTGAAATTCGATGATCTCGAGCTCGTTGGTGCCGCTCTCGGTCAGAATGGATTTACGCTCTTCCCCGTCTTTGGCCATCATGGTGACTCTCATGCTCTGGTTGCGCAGGCAGCACTCCGCTGCGGTTTTCCCTCAGTATAGGAATGGAATTCGCCCAGCGGCTCGGATCTCGGCAAGATTGCAGCCTTAACCGCTTGATCCCGCAGGCTGGCACAATCGTATCTGCCAATCAGGACAAAATTTGCGTGATGGTGAACCCCACCATGCGCTCATAAGGAGCCAGAGATGAGTGAAGGTATCGTCGTGATTGGAGCTTCTGGCGGTATCGGGGCAGCTCTGGTGGCACACTGGTTGGCGGCTGGTGTCGGGCCAGTGATTGCCATCAGTCGTCAACCCGCACCTGCTGGCCTCTCATCGCCGGGTCTGCACTGGCTATGTTGTGACTACAGCGATGAGCAGATGGCAGCTGCGGTAGCCCACATCGCGGGATTGGCGCCGAGACCGCATCGGGTGGTGATCTGTAACGGCATCCTGCATCAGGGAGAGATCCAGCCAGAGAAGCGGCTGGAAGCACTCAATCTCGCTGCCATGACCCGTCTCTACCAGACCAACGCCTTGCTGCCGCTGCGCTGGATCAGTCAGTTGTTACCGCTGTTTGGCCGCGAGCCCTGCACTCTGGCCGTTCTCAGCGCCCGGGTCGGCAGCATTGGCGACAACCGAGCAGGCGGCTGGTATGGCTATCGCGCATCCAAGGCGGCCCTCAACATGCTGCTCAAGTGTGCCGCCATCGAACTGGCCCGGCGGGCCCCCGGCGTCAAATTGCTGGCCTTCCATCCCGGCACCGTGGATACCCCACTCTCCCGCCCGTTTCACACCAATGTACCGGCGGGAAATGTGCAGAGTCCCGAGCAGGTAGCCGGCCATCTGGTTAACCTGATGAACCGGCTGCAACCGGATGGCGAACTGAGCTTTCTCGACTGGCAGGGCAAACCTATCGAGTGGTAGGGGAGCTCAGGAGACGCGCCAGCAGTGCCCGCAGCGCCTTGATAACGGCGGGCTTGCCCGCCAGTTGCAACCTCGCAGCCAGCGCCCCCCACTCTGCGTATTGCCAGATGGTGGCGATCAGCAGATAACGCTCATCCGGGGTGAGCTCGGCCAACCGAGCCAGATTGCGCGCCAGCCACAACTGCAGGCTGAATTGGCTCAGTTCGAACGGCTTGTGATGCAGGGCAAAGCACTCAATCTCGCCGCGCTCGAACTCGCCAAGCTCCGCTGCGGTAGCGGTGCTGCCTTGCAGGCATTGCCATACCAGCTCGGGATCCAGCCCCTTCAACTCTCCGGCCAGCAGGGTCGGCAGCTGGCGAATGAAACGCTGCTGCCATTGAGTCAACTCGGACTCATGCTCGAGTTTCAGCACTTTGAGCAGCAGGGCTGCGTGGCAGCCGCTGGCGGCATCCCGCTGCAGGCCGATGCGCAGCACCTCCAGCCCGGCCTTGCGCCAAAAGGGGAGCAGGTCGGCGCTGGCCGAAAAGGCAGAACCGAGATAGTCGATGCCAATCTGACGATAGTGCTCTTCAAGCTTGCCAAGCAGCTGCGACCCCAGACCGTGGCGATGCAGCTCGGGATGGATGGCGATACGCATCACCCGGGCGTAGCTGCGCCCCCCCGCCGTTTTGAAACCGGCATGAGCCAGCAGCGACTGGGGCAGCAGATGGCCGCGCGGACGGCGACGCCCGGCCCAGATCGCCTCGGCAAGTTCAGGGTCTATCCCCCCTTCCCGCGCCACCAAGGCCACTCCCTGCAGGCTCTCATCCTGCTCCAGCAGATGGATGTCGAGATCCGGGCTCTCCAGCAGAGATCTGAGATCGCTCGGCGTGGTCTGGTAGTGAGCCAGCACCAGCAGGCCGAACAGCTGGTTGAGCAGCGCCTCGTCGCTCGCCAGCACCTCCTGGCTGACCAGACGCCAGCTCGGGCTGGTCGGCGGCAAGGGCGTCGCCACTTCCGCATTGAGGCCGAGGAGACGGAAGATCAACGGCTCCAGCGGATCACGCTCATTCCAGCGGATCGGTTCGCCTAAATGGATCTCCTGCCACTCCGGGGTCTGGCGATCGAGCACCCGTTTGAAGCGCAGGTGAAAACCGCGCCCCGTCCCCTCGTAACCGTGCTCGGTGGTGGCAAACACAATGCGGCTGTGGCGGGCCAGCATGGCTTCAAGCAGCGGGGTCGGAATGGCTGCAGCTTCATCCACCAGCAGCAGATCGGGATTCATCGCCTCGTGCACCAGCCGATCCGGCGAGCAGTAGCTCAGCCCAGTTAGCTGATCCGGCGTAGTATCGAGCCCGCGAGCAGCGTGGGCAAACAGGGTCGCCACCGTCGCCTGCGAGGGGGCCGTCACCCCTATGTTGAGCCCGGGTTGCTGACGCAGCAGCTCGGCGGCAGCCAACCCCAGCAGCGCACTCTTGCCACGGCCGCGGTCGGCACTCAGCACCAGCGGACGGCGACGATGACCGTGCAACACCTTGTAGATAGCGGGCAGAGCCCGTTCCTGATCACAGCTCAATAGCCGCTCGGGCCCGATGGGCTGCCACGGCTGCGAGCAAACAGGCGGCTCCAGCGAGAGGGCAGGATCCCCCTCCAGCAACCGCACCAGTCGGGCGATAAAGCCGTGGCCGGCCCGACCGGCATCCTCCGGCTGGGCCACCAGCCGAATCCGGTCGGGATCCGGCCATGCTGGCCAGCTCTCTCTGGGCGGCGTCAACAGCAACAGCAAGCCACCAGCGCGCAGAGTGCCCGCCAGCGCCCCGAAGGCATCGGGATGAAAGCCGCTGAAGGCGTTGAACACCAGGGTGTCGCACTCCTGACCGAGCCGCTGCAGCGCCTTGGCGGCGGGTTGCGGGGCATAGCACTCGGGCCCCTCCCCCAGCCAGAAGACAGTCTCACCGAGCAGGGATTGGGCGCGGGCAATGCAGTCGGCCTCCTCCCCCTCCAGCCAGATCAGGCGCCGCTCACCTGCGCGGGCCAGCGCCTCGCGCAGCAGGGTGACCTCTTGCAATGTCATGAAGCCTGGCTGTCAGCCGGTTTGCGGGGCTCGAACATGCGATCCCCCATCTGATCGATAAAGGTGTGGGCCTTCTGAACCATGAAGCGCTCGGCATCGGCCGGATTGGCAAACAGATCGGATCGGATAAAGCGGTGGGTTTGCAGCACGCCGTCCACCTCTTTGGTGATGCGGCCTGCCAGCCGGTACTGGCCACCTTCAGCCATGGGTTCCGGATAGATGAGATAGCCGGCATATTCGGTGGGAGTGACTTCCGCAGCCTTGGCTGGCTCGCCCCCGAACAGGGCGCTGAACAGTTTCTTGAGCATGATGGTTCCCTCTGTATCAGGGCATTCTCCCCAAGGGGGTGACAAGTGGCAAGCGGGGGATCTTATTACCAATGGTTATTTGCATTGCGAACCACTCTCATTTAGATTTCACTCAATTTCATATGAGGTAGTCCACCATGTACGTCTGTTTGTGCCGCGGCATCACAGATACCCAGATCCGCAAGGCGGTGCAGTCAGGCAGCAGCGAGTTCCGCCAGCTCAAGCAGTCGCTCGAGGTGGGCGCCCAGTGCGGCAAGTGCGTGCGCATGACCATGGAGATCATCGCCGCCGAGCTCGACAAGATGGAGCTGGAGCAAACCCCGCTCTACTACGAAGTGGCCTGATCCGCCGCCATCCCGAAGTCGTCATGTTTCTCGACTAAGCTCTGATGATTGCCACATCAGGCACGAACCAAGGAGCACTGTCGATGAAAGGAGACCCCAAGATCATTGCCCACCTCAACAAGGTGCTGGCCAATGAGCTGATAGCCATCAACCAATACTTCCTGCACGCCCGCATCTACGATGACTGGGGCCTCAAGGCGCTCGGGCACAAGGAGTACCACGAATCCATCGATGAGATGAAGCACGCCGACGAGCTGGTCAAGCGGGTGCTGTTTCTCGAAGGGCTGCCCAACCTGCAGGATCTCGGCAAGCTGCGCATCGGTGAAACGGTGGAAGAGATGCTGCGCTGCGACCTCTCGCTGGAGATGGATGCCATTCCCGACCTGAAAGTGGCCATCGCCTACGCCGAATCGGTGCAGGATTACATCAGCCGCGACCTGTTTCAGGAGATCCTGGAAGATGAGGAGGAGCATGTGGACTGGCTGGAGACCCAGCTCGATCTCATCGATCGCATCGGGCTGGAGAACTATCAGCAGTCCCAGCTGCACCACGGCTCCTGACCCTCTACAGCACTCAAATGAAGAGACCCGCTGCTGGCGGGTCTCTTCATTTGGGCCACCATTGCCCGAAAACTTTCCGGCAGGATCACAGTTAATACGCCCGACACAGCATCTGTCATGGCTTTCGATTAGGATACGGCTCAATTCCAATCACAATGCTACGGATACCTTCATGGAACAGATTGCACGCGAGATGGCTCCCCACAAGCGGGTGGCACTGGTCGCTCACGACAACATGAAAACCCCTCTGCTGAACTGGGTCATGCGCCGCAAGGAGGAGCTCAAGCTCCACCACCTCTATGCCACCGGCACCACCGGCACCATGCTCGGCAAAAAGGCCGAGCTGCCCATCACCTGCCTCTTCTCCGGCCCTATGGGTGGCGACCAGCAGCTTGGCGCCCTGATTGCCGAAGGGAAGATCGACGTGCTGATCTTCTTCTGGGATCCCCTCAATGCGGTACCGCACGATCCGGATGTGAAGGCGCTGCTGCGACTGGCCGCGGTGTGGAACATCCCGGTTGCCACCAACGAAGCAACCGCCGACTTCATCATGGACAGCCCCCATATGCGGCAGGCGTTCAGCGTGCAGATCCCGGACTATGCCGGCTACCTCAAGGCACGTACCGAGTAACAGATCAGCCAGATACAACAAGGGCCGCAGCAAGCGGCCCTTGTTATTGCAGGGGAGAACCTCTGGTCAGCAAGAATTGACCGGAAGATCGGCCAGCGGGATTTGCCAGCTCTGATGAAACAAGCCGCTGGCGTGGTCGCGCGATTATCTCACTAGCGCAACAAAAAAATTTGATGGCCAGCTTTTCTTGCAACAATCTTGTTTGGCGCTGACGCCTGCCACTCAGGCGGTCAGATGAGAGAGTGCCCCCGATCCTCCCTTTGGCGATTCACAGAGCCTGGGCGAGGATCCGCGCGACCTGATCCGGGTCGATATCCTGCTGCTCCCCGAGTGCGGTACGCCCGACCCGCTTGAGGTTGGAGCAGACCGCCGGAATGCAACTTTCGCTGAGGCCATAGTCAGAGAGGCGGGTACCGAGCCCCATCTGCTGGAAGAACTGCTCGGTGCGGATGATCGCCTCTTCGATGCGCAGGGCATAATCCTCGCGGCTGGAGTGCCACACCCGCTCGGCAAACTGGGCCAGCTTCTCCTGCTTCTGCGCAGCCCGCTCCCGCAGCAGGGCGGGGAGCACCACCGCCAGACTCTGGCCGTGGTCGAGCCCGTAAAGCGCCGTCAGCTGATGGCCGATGGCGTGGGAGGCCCAATCCTGCGGCACCCCGCAACCGATAAGGCCGTTGAGCGCCAGACTGGCCGCCCACATCAGATTGGCCCGCACCTGATAGTTGGTCGGCTCCGCCAGCGCTTTGGGGCCGTTCTCCACCAGCACCTGCAGCAGCCCCTCCGCCAGTCTGTCCTGCACCTCGCCACCCACCGGGAAGGTGAGGTACTGCTCGGCGATATGGACGAAGGCATCCACCACCCCGTTGCCGGTCTGGCGCGGCGGCAGGCTGTAGGTGGTGGTCGGGTCGAGCACCGCAAACTGCGGCTGCACCAGCGGGCTTCTGAAGGAGATCTTCACATCCCCCCGGCTCACCACCGAGGTGGGATTGCTCTCGGAGCCGGTCGCCGGCAGGGTCAGCACGCAGCCCATCGGCAGCGCCTTGTGCACGCTCGCCTGCTTGCCGCAGATGTCCCAGGGATCGTCCCCCTCGTAGCAGGCTGCGGCCGCGACAAACTTGGTGCCATCGACTACCGAGCCGCCCCCGACCGCCAGCAGGAAGTCGATGCGCTCGCGCTTCACCTGCGCCACCGCCTCCATCAACAGCTCGAATCTGGGGTTGGCGCCGATGCCGGAAAACTCCTGCCACGTCACCCCCTCCAGCGCCCGGGTCAGCTGCTCATACACCCCGTTCTGCTTGATGCTGCCACCGCCGTAGAGCACCAGCAGCCGGCTGCCGGGCGGGATCAGTTCGGGCAGGCTGGCGATTTGCCCCTCGCCGAAACAGATGCGGGTCGGATTGGCATATTGGAAGTTGTACACGGCGGACTCCTCGACTGGCTCAATGCGCGGACATTGTGCGCCTGTGGGGAGGTGAGGTCAAAAGAGGTGGCAGAAGCTTGCCCATCGGCGGTCGACACTGGCCCATCTGTGCCGACCGGGTATCTCACACAACAGTGACGGGATCAGGCGGTTTTGGCCTCATCTTTGGATGAGCTCTTCTTGCCGGTCAGGCGATCCATTGCCTCTTTCAGCATCGCATCTTTCTGCTCGTTGAGCGGCTTGCTCTGCTCCGCCCGCTCTTCCGGGGTCAGCTTCTTGTTGTCGGCGATAGCCTTGAGTTTGTCTTCTATCTCGTTGAATTTCTTGCGATCAAACCCGAGTGCCTTATCCACCAGCTGCTGTACCACGCCCCCCTTATCGGAGCTCATGTCGAGCGCCGGCGGCAGTTTGCTGTTCTTGGCCAGATGTTCATAGGTGAGCACCTGCTGGGCCTGACTGGTCATGCGCTGGGTGGAGAGGCTGACCATCTCCTCCCAGCCACCACCCTGACCACCGCTACTGGCACTGTTGAGGGTGGCGAGGGCGCGGTTGTTGGAGGCGCTCTGGGCAAGCTGCTGGCTGTAGGGTTTGATATCCATGAAGACTCCCGTTCTGTATGCCGACCCGCCGGAGCGGGCCGACTGAATGCGGCGGTATGGGGTCTGGCCCCACCTTTGACAATAAAACCAGCAAGTTACAGGCCAACTTGTCAGATTGGGTGAGATCCCCGCGCTGGCAAGCCTGCCAGCGGTTACAGCCCCGACGCAGCGTCAGAATCATGACTCATCCGCTGCTTTTACCCCGATTTCCGACACATACCGCTGCCTCAAAAACGCGGCACCCTATAAACCGCAGGAACGCTCCGCCGATCACAAAACAAACAACCACTCAGGAATACAATTTTGGCGCACCATCGGGCAAGCAAGCAGCGTTATGGATGATATGTTTGCGAATTCAACCAGATGCAGACCTGTCTACCGTCGGATCTCCGACCCAGTCCGGTTACTCCCGGCCGCTTCTCCCGCCCCCTGACGCGCATCCACCGCAACCTTTCGGGCATAACTATGAAAAAACACACCTTGAGTCTTCTCTCCGCCACCCTGCTCACCCTGCTTGGCACCAGTGCCGACGCCTGTACCGGCCTCATCGTCGGCAAGGGGGCCAGCTTGGACGGCAGCGTGATGATCGCCAGAAACGAGGATTTTGGCGTCAACAACTGGAACAAGTACCTCGCCTTCCGGCCCGCGCAGCAAAATGAGGGCAAGGTCTGGAAACTGGGTAACGGGCTGGAAGTGCCGATGCCCAAGGCGTTTTTCGCCTACTCCGCCATTCGTGACTGGGATGCGACGTCCAGTGACCCGGACGGCAAGTATTACGAGGAGCGCGGCATCAACGAGTTCAACGTCGCCATCTCGGCCACCACCAGCGCCGAGGTCAACGACAAGGCCCAGAAAGCGGATCCGCTGATTGAGAAGGGGGTCATCGAGGCCATCATCCCGACCCTGATCCTGCCGCAGGCCAAAACGGCCAAAGAGGGGGTCGAGCTGCTTGGCCGCTATGTGGAGCAATATGGCGCCGGTGAGGGCAACAGCCTCTATCTGGCGGATGTGAACGAGGCCTGGCTGATGGAGATCGGCTCCGGCCACCACTGGATCGCAGTGCGGGTGCCGGACGACAGCTACGCCATGGTGGCCAACGGCCTGCGCATCCACGGCGTCAATCTCGACAGCGCAGATGTGCTGCACTCGCCCAAACTGCTGGAGTTTGTACGCGAGCACAAACTGCTGGATAACGCCGATCCGAAAGAGTTCAACTTCGCCAAGGCGTTCGGGGTCATCGCTGACCCGTATAACGTGGATCGGGAGTGGCTCGGCCAGAAAATGCTGACCGCCAGCCACCCGCAGCCGACCCGGCAGGCGCAATATCCGCTCTTTATGAAGCCGGATGCCCCTATCGCCGTGCCGGACGTAGCCAAACTGCTGAGCGCCACCTATGACGGCACGCCGCTGGCGGGCAAGGCGGAGCGGCCGATCCGTATCGATCGCCAACTCGAATCCCACGTCATCCAGCTGCGCAAGGAGATGCCCAAAGAGCTGCAGGGATTGATCTGGCAGAGCTACGGCGTGCTGGCCGAATCCGTGATGGTGCCGCTCTACAACACCCTGGAATCCTACCCCCTGCCCTATCGCACCGGCAGCGACAGCTACTCCGACTATTCCGCCTACTGGCAGTTCCGCAGCCTGACCGCACTGGCCAGCGCCGATCCGGACAAGTACCTGCCGCTGCTGCGCGGCGTCTGGAGCAAGGAGAGCAGCAAGCTCTACAAGGAGGTCGCCGTCCTCGACAAGAGCCTGAAACAGGCCTATGCCAGCGACAAGGCTACCGCCATCGGGCTGGCTGCCGACTACTCCTACGGTCAGTTGGAGCAGACCTATCAGATGGCCAAAGAGTTGCGCTACAAGCTGATGACGGATCTCACCAAGCGCACCGAGAAGAAGTATTCGCCGGAGGAGTTCAAGAAGATCATGAGCCTGTGACCGGCTCGCCAACGCAAAGAGGCTCCCACGGGAGCCTCTTTCGTTTCAGCCAATGCAGCGATCAGCGACGGCTGATATTGAGCGGGCCGAAGGTCTGCGCCACCGGCATGATCTCGATGCTGTTGATGTTGACGTGGGCCGGTTGCTGGCTCACCCAGAGCACGGTATTGGCGATATCTTCCGGCTGGATCGCCTCCACCCCCTGATAGACGGAGGCCGCCTTGGCATCGTCACCGTGGAAGCGCACGTTGGAGAACTCGGTGCCGCCGCACAGGCCCGGCTCCACGTTGGTAACGCGGATGGCGGTGCCCGCCAGATCGGCACGCAGGTTGAGGCTGAACTGCTTCACGAACGCCTTGGTGGCGCCGTAGACGTTGCCGCCCGGATAGGGGTAGGTACCGGCGATGGAGCCGATGTTGATGACGTGGCCGCGATTGCGCACCACCATGCCCGGCAGCAGCAGGCGGGTGAGCAGGGTCAAACCGCTGATGTTGGTGGCAATCATCTGCTCCCAATCTTCCAGATCCGCCTTGTGGGCCGGCTCCAGCCCCAGCGCCAGACCGGCGTTGTTGACCAGCAGATCCACCTCGCGCCACTCGGCTGGCAGTCCGGCGATGGCAGCGCGGGTGGCCGCCTTGTCCTGCACGTCGAACGCCTGCGGCAGGAACTGCGCGCCCAGCTCGTCGGCCAGCGCGGCCAGCCGCTCGGCGCGGCGACCGGTACCGATCACCTTGTAGCCCGCCTGCACCAGCTGACGGCTGATGGACTCACCAAAACCGGACGAGGCGCCCGTTACCATTGCTATCATCTGAACCTCCATTATCTCAACCGATATTGTTATTTATGTTGTTGAAACCAATCTGATTTATTCATCGCTCAATTCACGTCCGGTCACCTTGCGCCAGACAAATACCACCAGATGGAGCAGCAACAGGCCCGATCCCCCCAGCGCAAACAGCAGACCGGTGAGGGCGTTGACCGAGGTGTCGGCGCCACACCACCACCAGACCAGCCAGCCGACCAGGCCGATGGCAAAGGTCTGGCCGGCGCAGAGCGGGCAGCGCCCCAGCTTGGCCCTGATGGCGGTGGCGAGGCAGTTGTCGCAGCTCATCCCCTCTCCTCTTCTCTCCTCTCTCCGGCCAGCTTCAGCACCAGCCGATGGGCATGCTGACCCAGGCCATAGTAGTCCGGCAGCCGCTGGGTGGCTTTGAACCCCAGCCCACGGTAGAGCGCCAGCGCTTCAGCGTTGGCATCCGCCACCTCCAGCCGGATCGCCCCCCAGCCAGCCTCCTGTCCTTCGCGGATCACCTGCTCCAGCAGGCGCCGCGCCCAGCCCTGACGGCGGATGGTCCAGCGAATGGCGAGGGTCTGCACGATGAGGCGATCCCACCCCTTGTGCTCCAGCAGGCAGAGATAGCCCATCAGCTGCTCCTTCTCATCCAGCACCAGCAGGGTGCGGCCTCTGGCCTGGGCGAGCAGATAGTGCCAGCGACTGCGGCCAAAGGCGACCTCGGGAGGAAAACAGTAGCGTTCCAGTTTAACGATGGCGCCCAAATCGTTGGGTCGGGCGGCGCGGACGGTCAACACGGGGAGTCCTTGTTCGGTTATTTATCCTCAGCACCAAAAATGCGACTTGTATCACAAGTTACCAAGGCAGAATATTAGGCACTGTAACCTCTTGTTTCCCCTCGCGCCATTGTCGTGCTTTCCGGTGCATCGAAGCCCACTGGGGATCCTGCCGCTTAAGGCAGTTTCATCTGTGGAGCCGAAAATATGAGTACCTACGTCATCGTCGAAGAGCTGGGCGACTGGCCCTGCCATGCCGATTATCTGCTGACTGCCCGCACCTACCTGCAACACGGGGTGCCCACCACCGGCGGCCGCCCCCGCATCATCAACCTCTGCCGCAATCTGGAACACCTGAGCGCCGGCTACTACTGCTCGCTGCTGGCCCAGGCCCGCGGCCACCACTGTCTGCCGGGTTTGCAGGCCATCAGCCAGCTGCAACCCCAGCAGCCACCGGCCAAGCTGTGGCGAAAATTGCAGGGGTGGCTGGCCCAGCAGAGCGAAGACCGAATCCGGGTGCGCGCCATCTTCGGCCAGTGCGAGCAGAGCGAGCTGGCGGGGCTGGCCCGCTACTACTACGGCCTGAGCCAGCTGCCACTGCAGGAGCTGACCCTCAAGCGCGGCCGCCACGGCTGGTCGGTGCGCCAGCAGCAGAGCCTGTCGCCGCTGGCGCTGAGCCCAAGCGAGAAAGAGTTGATGCTGCACCACGCCCAGGCGCTGGTGGGGACCGGCGACGAGGAGCAGGCAGCGCCGCTCTATCAGCTCGCCATTCTGGTCGACCCCAACGACGGCCGCGCCAGCAGCGATGCAGTGGCGCTGGATCGCTTCATCAAGGCCGCTGCGGCGCAGGGGATCCGGGCCGAGATCCTGGCGCCGTCCGCCATCGAGCGGCTGCCGGAGTTCGACACCCTCTGGCTGCGCTCCGAGACAGCGGTCGGCCACTACACCTTCGAATTTGCCCGCCGCGCCGAGCAGCTCAAGATGCCGGTGATCGACAGCTCCCGCGCCATCCTCGCCTGCAGCAACAAGCTCTATCTCTACGAGCTGATGGTACGCAGCGGGGTGCCCATGCCGCCCACCATGGTGGTGACCCGCCGCGGCCGCCATCACGTCGACGAGCTGGTGCAGCGGCTCGGCCTGCCGCTGATGGTGAAGGTACCCGACGGGGCGCAGGGGCGCGATCTCGCCATGGCCAGCGACGAGCAGCAGCTGGCTCGCCTGTTGGACGAGGGGCTGGGGAGATCCGCCCTGCTGCTGGTGCAGAGCCGGATCCCCGCCGAGTTCGACTGGCGCATCGGTTTTCTCGACGGCTCGCCGCTGTTTGCCTGCCGCCGTTTCCGTCCCGAGCCCGGCAACCGCATCCGCCGCCGCAAGCACCCTCTCGACATGAGCCGGATCGAGGCGCTGCCGCTCAATGAGGTGCCGGAGCGGGTGTTGCAGACCGCCCGCCGCGCCGTTCATCAGCTCGGCAACGGCCTGTTCGGGGTCGATCTGCGCCAGCAGGGGCGTGACTGCGTGCTGCTGGAAATCATCGACAATCCCTGGATACGTGGCGATATTGAGGACAGAGAGGCAAAGGACCTCTACGAGCGCCTCGCCCGCGCCTTCCGCCAGCGGCTGGAGAACCGGGGGCAGAGCGCGGCCGGATAACAACAAGCATCGATTGCAGAGGTGGATATGATGACGACTGATTGGTGGGACATTGCGCCCCTTGGCTGGGAAAACATCCTGGTCTGTCTGGTGTGTGGCACTCTGGTGGGGCTGGAGCGCCAGCTGCGCGGCAAGCCGGTCGGCATCCGCACCTCCTCGCTCATCATCCTCGGCACCTACTGCTTTCTCGCCATCGGTGCCGCCCTCAGCCCCCAGAGTGCCGATCAGGCGCGGGTACTGGGCCAACTTATCACCGGCATCGGCTTTCTCGGCGCCGGGGTGATGATGACCCGGGATGGTCAGGTACTGGGGGTCACCTCCGCCGCCACTGTCTGGATGTTGGCCGCCCTCGGCGCCCTCATCGGCATGCAGATGCTCCATCAGGCGCTGCTGCTCACCAGCGTCACCCTCTCCATTCTGGTCGGTGTCGACTATCTGGAGACCAGCTTCAAGAGCCTGCGCCGCGGGGTGCACAACCGGCTGGAGAGCTGGCGCAATAGCAACGGCAATGGTCACCCGCCAGCCGCCCCCCGCCCGGATGAGCTGGGCAGCGACATCGAGAAGTGAAGTAGGACAACGCCGCAACTGGCATCGCCATGAAAAAGGGCTCCGTTATGGAGCCCTTTTCGTTGGGTCGTGCTCGCGCTATTGCAGCAACAGGAAGCGGCCGGTGAGGGGTGGCAACGCCACCGTCACGCTGCTGCCACCGATGGCCAGGCTCTCGCCACTTTGCAGATCCACCAGCGCACTGCCGCTGCGCAGCTTGCCGACCGGCAGCGCATAGCTCAGGGGCGTGCTCGAGACGTTGAGCAGGTAGACGATCTGCTCCGCCGAGGTCTCCTTGATGTCGCCATAGAGGCTCCCCTCGGCCACCAGCTTGACTCGCTCTCCCTGATAGAGGGCGGGGTGCGCGGCGCGCATCGCCAGCAGCTGGCTGAGCCACTGCTTGAGCTCTGCCTGTTCGCTGCCCGGCACAAAGCCGGTGACAGCGGGCACCTTGCCATCGCTGCGAGCCACGTGATCGTCACACAGACCCAACGCCGCGCAGTCGCCGCCCACCTTGGCGGCAAAACCCGGCACCTCGTCGCCAAACTCCTCGCCATAGTAGAAGGTGATGGGGCCGGAGCGGGCAGCGAGGAAGCTGAAGGCCGCCTTGTGGCGCTGCCAGTACTCCGCCGGATTGAAGTGACCGCGCTCCAGCAGATCACCGAAACGCACCAGATCGTGGTTGCCCAGCATCAGGTTCGGCATGGCGTGGTTCGGGTAGTTCTCCACCTTGTTCCAGCTGGCGTCGAGCACGCTGGCACCCTGGCCGCCCTTGCCGGACTCCTCCACCGCCAGCGCCTGTACCAGACCGTAACGCAGCGGGAAGTCGAATGCCGAGGGGAGTGCCGGGTTATCGCTCGATCCATACGCCTCGGCGCGAATGTCGTCGGCCCCCTTCCACACCTCGCCCACCATGTAGCCGAGGGTGCCCCACTGCTGACCGGCCGCCTTGCGCGCCGCGCTGGCCTGCTCTACCTCGCGACGAATGGCACGCCACTCATCGAGGCCCAGCTGATAGGCCTGATCGAGTCGCCAGCCGTCGATGCCGTACTGCTCGACCCAGTAGCGAGCCACCTCCTTGAAGTAGGCGAGACTCTGGGGCTTGCTGTAATCCACCAGCTGACCGGGATAACCGGCACCGCCGCTCTTGAGGGCGGGCAGCAATCCGGACGGTGAAGGTTTGCCCACCCCCACCTTGTTGACGTGGCCGAACACCCCGTCGAGGAAGACGTAGAGGCCGCGCTGGTGCGCCCCATCCACCAGCTTTTTCAGCTGGGCGTTGCTGCCGAAGTTGGGGTCCACGTTGAAGAAGTCGCAGGCGAAGTAGCCGGTGGCATCCAGCTTGTCATCACCGCCTTGCCCCGCGCAAGAGTCGAACACCGGGGTGAGCCAGATGGCATTGACGTTGAGGCTCTTGATGTGGTCGAGGCTGTCGATGATCCCCTGCAGATCGCCATTGTGGCGGGAGGGGCCGTAGCCGACGCCGTAGTTGGCGCTGCCGTCGCCATCGACGAAGGACTCCACCATCACCTGATAGATGCGCAGATTGCAGGCGGGTTGATCATCGCCGTAGCAGGCCCGACTGGCCGTGGCGACCGGAGGGT
>NZ_CAWNWX010000073.1:0-16867 GCF_963878195.1 Aeromonas sp. HMWF016 | reverse complement strand
GGCGTACTCCCCCCGCCAGAACGTCCACTGCCGCCGCAGGCGGCGAGTAACAGGGCGGCCCCAATGAGGCCGCCATAACGCAACGTTCCCTGTTTCATTGTTATGTTCCCGCTGTGAGCACAAGTGTCTGAATGCACCTGCTTTTCGCCATGATAGCGAGCGCTCGCAGAGGGGTCTGTGACTGAAAACGTTACCCGCTCGTCTTGCTCAGAGCACGCCGTCGGAGGCAAAGCGGTAGTTGGCCGAGATCCAGTAGGCACGACCCGGCTCGGGAATGCGACCGCTCTGCTCATAGCCCAACCCGGCCTGACTGCTGTGCACCGACTTGGAGAGGTGCTCGTAGTAGAAGGTGTCGAACAGGTTGTCGACCCCGGCCGAGAGCTGCCACCCCTTGGCAAACTGCCAGGCGCCGCTCAGGTTCATGGTGAAGAAGCCCGGAGTCTCCCCCTGATCCTGACCCGCAACGGTACCGGACCAGAGATCTACCCGATCCTGCGCCGCCACGGCGCGCCCCAGCAGGGTGAAGCTCAGCGCTTCGTCCGGCTGCCAGCCCAGCGCCAGCTTGCCATCGAGGGGCGGCATCTGGGCCAGCGGTTTGTTGTCGCTCTGGTTTTCGCCGTAGACCACCGCCAGACCACCATCGAGACGCCACTGCTCGGCAAACTGCCAGCGCCCCTCCAGCTCGCCGCCCCGGGTCTGGGCATCGATGTTGCGCACCTGGTTCGACTTGCTGTTGTAGAGCAGGTAATCCTTGATGTTGGCGCTAAAGAGGGAGAGGGTCAGGTCCAGCTCGCGACTGCGCAGGACCAAACCAGCATCCCACTGACGGCTGCGCTCCGGGTTGAGGGTGAACGGGGTGCTGTCCTTGCTGCGCTCCCAGTAATCCGGCGCTCGCTCCGCCTGCCCCCACGCCAGATAACTGGACCAGCGGGGTGACCACTGGTACTCGTAGCGACCAAAACCGCTGTCGAGGTACTCGGTCTCGCTGTAGAGGGTCTGATCACCCGCACCATAACGGGTTGTCTCGACCCGATCCTGACGATAACCCCCCTTGTAGCTGTGGGCCCCCTGCTGGCGCCCCAGCTCGGCAAAACCGCCCTGCTGCTCGAAACGCAGGGTGCGCTGGCGATCCTTGGTGGCATAGTCGACGCCGCTCCGGCTACGGTGCTGATCCCGGTTGCTGTCGAGCCCGGCGGTCAGCAACCAGTCGGCTGGCAAGGCGATGTCGTTGGCCCAGCGCCCGCCGGTGTTGCGGCGATCGGGGTTGGAGAGCATCTTCATGCCGCTGTTTGGCCGCAGACTGAAGTTGTCCATGATGTGGTCGATGTAGTTGTCCCACAGGGTCAGCTCGCTGCGCTGCCAGTGAGTGGTGATCTCCTCCTGCTTGAGCTTGAACCCGAAGGATTCGCGGTCAAACATGGGGCCATCCATGGTGCGGTCCGCATAGGCGGCGCGGGCATTGCTGCGCTCGGCGGTGAGTTCCAGCCAGGTGTGCTCCCCCGGCGTCCAGCCCAACTGGGCGGTGCCGTTCTCGCGGCGATAGAAGGATCGCACCTTGTTGCCATGGCCATCGCGGTAATCATCGCTGTCAGAGTGGGTGAACTGACCGCGCAGATAACCATCGGTCGAGCCTGCCGTCATGTCGACCATCTGATCATCGCGGCCGAAGCTGCCAAAGAGGGCCGAGGCATCGCTCTTGAAGCCCGGCGCCATAAATTCGGGCCGATCCCGCTCGAACAGCACGGTTCCCGCCAGGGTCGCCCCCTGCTCGAGGGATTGCGGCCCCTTGAGCACTCTGATCCGGTCAAAGGATTGGGGGAACACATAAGCGGTGGGCGGGTCCATGCGACCACCACAGCCGCCGGCCAGCATGCCGCCATCCATCTGCACGTTGAGGCGGGACATCCCCATCCCCCGCAGCACAGGGTCACCGCCCAGACCGCCCTTGCGCACCATGCTCATGCCGGTGACGTTTTTGAGATAACCGGCGCCATCGGCTGCCGGCATGGGGGAGCCGGGCTTCTTGGGATCAAGCGTCACCTCTAGGGTGCTGGCAGGGCGACTCGCCACAACCACCATGGTTTCCGGTTGCTGAATCTGCTCCTGCCCGGCGGCGCCGTGACAGGCCAACCCACCCACCAGCAGGGCAAGGGGTGTGCGCATATGACAAGCCATACATTTTCCTTATGTATTTGTTTGTTATGTTTTTTTTCATCTTGCCGACCAAACCTTTCAGCAAGGGAAAGGTTTGAGCTCTGGTCGCAAAAAAGGCCTGCTGCATGAGTGCGGCAGGCCTTGTTCAGACGAAACAAAGCCAGGTTGGCAAAATGTTGCGCCGTTTTTACCCAATTTGATTCAGGAAGGCAAACGCCCAAACATTCCAGTGACGGGAATCTGGCGTTGGCTCACAAAAAGCAGGGATTAGCGGAAGGCTTCCCGCTCATCCATCGGCATGATGAGGTGATAGACCTCATGGGCGGATAGCGTGCAGCCAACAGGCCACTCCAGCTGGTGGTGGCGGTTGATGAAGACCCGGGCGCAATGACGTTCCGTCTCCAGCGCAGCAAACAGCGGCTGACCTCGCCACGGGGTCAGATCCAGCACGCCAGTTGTGCCATCCGACAACACCAGAAACAGGCGCCATCCCTGCAAATAGTCGACATCGATAAAGACCGGCATCCTTCGGCTCCACCCAGATAATTCGCGGCAATTATAAATAGCCGTCATGGCGCTATTCGCGTGCCGGCTCACACTTCCGGCAGCAGGTTATGCTGTGTGCCATACCTGTCTGATGTCACACTTTTGCATAAGCAGCACGCAATTTATCTCTTTTATCGCGAGCGGCTCGCAACCTTCTCCCCATCTCCTTGTCATATCTCCCAACAAAACAAAAAAGCATCTGTGGACAGATGCTTACAGGCTCAATCAGGAACAACCATGACAACTCTGAAACAGCGGCTAGGCCCGTTCTGGCCTTTTGCCGTCTTCTGTGCGCTTGCCCTTGGCTCTCTGACCCTCAGCCGTATTACGCTGGGGATTTGGCAACTGGAACGGGTCGATGCCGTCGCCGGCTGGCAGGAGATGCTGCTGCAAGGGATCCGGGTCGATTTTGCCACTCTCTGCTGGCTCTGGGGTGTCCCGGCCATGTTTACCCTGCTGCTGGCCGGGCCTCACGCCATCGGTCGGGGCTGGATGCAGCTGATGCGCGTCTGGCTGACCGTCGGGCTCTGGCTGATGCTCTTCCTCGAGATCTCCACCCCCTCGTTTGTCACCGAATATGGCGTGCGTCCCAATCGCCTCTATGTGGAGTACCTCATCTATCCGAAGGAGGTGCTCTCCATGCTGTGGGCGGGCCGCAAAGCCGAGCTGCTGCTGGCGGTGGTCTTCAGTGGCGCCGTGCTGACCGGAGGCTGGTGGCTGAGTGGCCGTCTGCTGCGCGATCTCAGCTTCCCGCGCTGGTACTGGCGGCCCGCCTTCGCCCTGCTCATTCTGGCCATAGGTTTTCTCGGTGCCCGCTCCAGCCTGGGCCACCGCGCCCTGAACCCGGCCATGGTCGCCTTTGCCGAGGATCCGCTGGTCAACTCGCTCACAGTCAACTCCGCCTACTCTCTCTTCTTTGCCATCAAACAGATGGGCGCCGAGGAGGATGCCGGCCAGTTTTACGGCGAGATGACCGAGCAGAAGGTGTTCGAGGTCATGCGCAAGGAGAGTGGTCGTCCGGCCAGTGACTTCAACTCCGATCTGCTGCCCAGCCAGACCTTCAACGAGGCGAGCTTCCAGGGTAAACCGAAGAATCTGGTGATCCTGCTGCAGGAGAGCCTGGGCGCCCAGTTTGTCGGCTCCCTCGGCGGCCTGCCGCTCACCCCCAACATCGATGCCCTGTCGCAGCAGGGCTGGGCCTTCGAGCAGCTCTACGCCACCGGCACCCGCTCGGTGCGCGGCATCGAGGCAGTGCTGACCGGCTTCACGCCGACCCCGGCGCAGGCCGTGGTCAAACTAGGCAAGAGCCAGACCAACTTCTTCACCATCGCCGATCTGCTCAAACAAAGGGGCTACGACACCAGCTTTATCTACGGCGGCGAGAGCCACTTCGACAACATGCGCAGCTTCTTCCTCGGCAACGGCTTCACCACCATCGTCGAGCAGAAGGATTTCGACAATCCGGTGTTCAAAGGCTCTTGGGGCGCCTCTGATGAGGATCTGATGGCCATGGCCGACGAGACCTTCAAGGCGCTGCATAAACAGGGCAAGCCCTTCTTCAGTCTGGTGTTCAGCTCCAGCAACCACGATCCGTTCGAATTTCCCGACAATCGCATCGCCCTCTATGAGCAGCCCAAGCAGACTCGCAACAACGCGGCCAAGTATGCGGATTACGCCATCGGCGAGTTCTTCAAAAAGGCGAGAAATTCGGAGTACTGGAAAGACACCCTGTTCTTGGTCATCGCCGACCACGACAGCCGGGTCAGTGGCGCCAGTCTGGTGCCCATTCCCCGCTTCCATATTCCGGGGGTTATCGTGGGCGACGGCATAGCGCCGAAGAAAGATCCGCGCATCGTCAGCCAGATCGACATGGCACCGACCCTGCTCTCCCTGATGGGGATCAGTGCCGACTATCCGATGCTCGGCAAGGATCTCACCCGCATGCCCGCCGACTGGCCGGGGCGCGCCATCATGCAGTACGACAAGAACTTTGCCCTGATGCGCGGCCAGGATGTGGTGATCCTGCAACCGGAACGTCCGGCGGAGGGGTATCGTTATGACGACGCCACCGAAACACTGACGCCGGTGGCACAACCAGCCGCCATGAAAGAGGCGACGCTGGGGCTGGCGCTCTGGGGCAGCCTGGCCTATCAGAAGGGGCTTTACCGGACGGCTAAAGATGAGCGAACCGCCGCTGCCGAACAGGCGCCATCAACCAGCGCCACCCGATAGAAAAAAACCGCCGAAAGGCGGTTTTTTCACACTGGCGTTATGGCTGGGGGAAACAGGGCAGCGAGCGGCTGAACCTGTGCTCGAACACCAGCGAAGTCTCGAGGTGCACCACCTCTTCGCGGGAGGTGAAGTGATCGAAAACGAAGTTGCGCAGGTGCTCGGTATCGGCCACGCAGAGGTGCACCAGGAAATCATCCTTGCCCCCCATGTGGAACAGGCTGATCACCTCGGGCAACACCAGAATGGCATCGCGAAAATCGTCGATGATCTGGCGGCTGTGACGGGCCAGTTGCAGGGATACCATGGCCTGAATGTGACCACCGAGGGCCTGATAATCGACCTCGCAGTGCGCCCCTTTGAGCACCCCGTCCTGTTGCAGCTTGCGTACCCGTTCCAGACAGGTGGAGGGAGCAACCCCCACCAGCGCGGCCAGATCCTTGTTGGTCATACCTGCATCCCGAAACAGATGGGCCAGGATATCCAAATCCAGTTGATCCAGATTTCTCATCTTCACTCCTCTAACCGCTCAATTTTTTAGACTCTGCCCGTAAACCGGGCCAAACACAACGCCATTGACATCCCCCCCGCCCTGCCTATGCTTGGCGCCATTCGCTGGGCTCGGTAAACCGGCCACCATACGAGGATCCGCCATGCACCCGTTTCATCCCTTCTGGAGCCTGGAGCTTCCCCGCGTCGATGGTCAGCTTCTACTGACCCCCTGTCCAGGCACCCAGCAGGTGCCGCTGACCCTCGCCCTCGACCAGCTGCGACTGGCCGGTGCCCACGCCGTCATCACCCTGATGACTGAAGCCGAACTGACCCGCTTCGACCTCGCCCACCTTGGTGTGCAGGTCGAACGGGAGGGAATGCGCTGGTTCCACCTTCCCATCGAAGATGATCAGGCCCCCGACTCCCGTTTCGAGCAGAGCTGGCTGCAACTTCTGCCCCGGCTGACCGAGATGCTGCGCGATGGCAAACATCTGGTCATCCACTGCAAGGGGGGAAGCGGTCGCACCGGACTGCTGGCCGCCCTTCTGCTGATCTCCCTTGGCCGGCCCCTTGACGAGGCGATGGCCACCGTCAAGGCGCACAGACCCAAGGCATTCACTCTGGATACCCACCGCCACTGGCTGCAGCAGCAGGCCGATCGACTGGAGAACGACGCCTGAACTACTTGCCGCTCTGGTCGTAGGTAAAGACCTTGCCGATATCCTCCACCCGGTAGCTGGTGAGCTGATAGACGTAGTAGTTGAGCCAGTTGGAGAACAGCAGATGGCCGTGGCTGCGCCAGCTGGCGCGCGGGGTCTGGCTCGGGTCGTTGTTCGGGTAGTAGTTGACCGGGATGATGGGGTCGAGCCCGGCCGCCAGATCCCGCTGGTATTCGCCATCCAGGGTCAGCGCATCGTATTCCGGGTGACCGGTGACGAACACCTGACGACAATCCTTGGTGGCCGCCAGATAGACCCCCGCCTCTGCTGACTCCGCGAAAATCTGCAGATCGGTGTGAGCGCGGATCAGGTCGCCGTCGAACGCCGCATAGCGGGAGTGAGGCGCGACAAACTCGTCATCAAAACCGCGCAGCAACGGCTCGTGCTCGTCGAGACGGTGGTGGTGGTAGACGCCGGAAAGCTTCTCGCCCCGGGTCTGCTTCTCCATGCCATACAGGGCTTTCAGCGCCGCCTGCACTGCCCAGCAGAGGAACAGGGTGGAGGTCACATGCTGATGGGACCACTCGATGATCTCGACGATGCGCGGCCAGTAAACCACCTCCTCGAACTCCACCAGCCCGAGCGGCGCCCCGGTGATGATCATGCCGTCATAGTTGTTGCCACGCACCTGCTCGAAGTCGTGATAGAAGTTCTCCAGATGCGCCTGCGGCGTGTTCTTCGACTCCCGATCGTCGATGCGCAGCAGATCCACATCCACCTGCAGCGGCGAGTTGGAGAGCATCCGCATCAGCTGGATCTCGGTCTCAATCTTCTTGGGCATCAAATTGAGGATCAACACCCGCAGCGGGCGGATGTTCTGGGTGACGGCCCGTGATTCCGTCATCACGAAGATGTTCTCCTGCCCCAGCACTTCGGCGGCGGGTAACTGGTCCGGGATCTTGATCGGCATGCTTACTCCCTGTACTGCATCGGTAAATATGTCTGGACATCCAGAAGCCTATAATAAAGCGCTCACCCTGTCATCAGATACCTTTTGTATTCACCCTCGCCTTTGACTAGCATACGGCTCAGTATCTCCCCTGCATCCAAGATAATGACCGGTATCAAGATTTCCGTAGATCGACTGCAAGTCGGCAACTATGTATCCCTGCCACTGGGGTGGCGCGAACACCCGTTCCTGTTTTCCAGCTTCAAAATCAAGAATGAGGAAGAGATCGAACTGATCCGGCGCCTGGGCCTCAAACTGGTGACCATCATTCCCGACAAGAGCGATGTACCGCCCAAGCCTCTCGAGCAGGCACATGCCGTCACCCAGCCATCGGAAAACGCCGATGCAGCCCAGCGTCAGGCCCAGATGCAGCAGGAGAAGGATCGCCGCATCGAGCAGTTGCAGCTCTATCGCCGCAATTTGCAGCTGTGCGAAAAGCAGTTCCAGCAGTCGCTGGCGCAGGTGCGCAGCGTGATGAGCAAGATCCAGTCTCGCCCCCTCAATGCCATCGGCGAGGCGCAGGAGCTGGTCAACGCCATGACCGAGCAGCTGCTCTCGGTTGACGAGATGGTGCTCCATCTGGTCTCTGACGGCGAGGATGGCAACAACCTCTACTTCCACTCCCTCAATGTGAGCGTGCTCAGCATGCTGCTCGCCAAGGAGTGCTGCATGACGGCCGACGAGATCCGCCAAGTCGGCATGGGGGCACTGTTCCACGATATCGGTAAATTGAAGATCCCGAGCCAGATCCTGCGCAAGACCGAGCCGCTCACCAAGCCGGAGCAAAACCTGATGGCCCAGCACCCGCGCTACGGGCTGGATCTGCTCAATCTGGCCAAGGATTTTCCGGCCGAGGCCAAGGGTATAGTGCTGCACCACCACGAATATCTGGATGGCAGCGGGCCGGAGGGGCTCAAGAAGGGGCAGCTCGATCCGCTGACCCAGATGGTCTCCCTCATCAACGAATACGATAACCTCTGCCACATGCAGGCCAAGGTGCCCTACTCGGCCCTGAGCGGTCTCTACAAGCAGCGCAAGGCCCAGTTCAATCCGGAGTACCTCAGCATGCTGATCCGGCTGATGGGGATCTACCCGCCCGGCAGCGTGGTGCAGCTCTCCAACGGTCAGGTCGGGCTGGTGATGTCAGTCAACGCCTCCCGCCTGCTCTACCCCTCGGTACTGGTCTACGATCCGCGCATCCCGCGTCAGGAAGCGGCCATTATCGACCTGCAGCAAGCCGAACTCTCCATCGCCAAGGTGATCCATCCCAAGCGGTTGCCACCTGCGGTGTTTGAGTACCTCAACCCGCGTACCCGGATCAGCTACTACTTCGAGCACAACAAGCCCTGATCCCCGCAGGCCAGTAGCCATCTCTTTTCCCCGTTTCAGCACAAGGAACCCGCCATGCGTATCGAGATCATCAGCACCGGAGACGAGATAGTGACGGGACTGGTGGTGGATACCAATGCCGCCTGGCTCAGCGCCCTGCTGCTGGAACAGGGCTGGCAGGTGCGCCGCCGCCTGACGGTGGGGGACAACCTCGCCGACCTGAAAAGCGTGCTGCAAGAGAGCGCTAGCCGCGCCGAGGTGGTGCTGGTGTGTGGCGGACTCGGCCCCACTGCCGACGATCTCACCGCACAGGCTGCGGCCGAGGCTTTCGGCCAGCCGCTCACCCTGTTTCCGGACTGGCTCGCCACCATCGAAGCACGCTACGCCAGCCGGGGCCGCCCCATGCCAACCAGCAATGCCAAACAGGCCTGGCTGCCGCAGGATTGCGAGATCCTCGACAACCCGGTCGGTACTGCCTGCGGCTTTGTGGTGACGCACACTGGCCATCAGGGTCTAAGCCAGCTCTTCTTCACCCCGGGCGTCCCCTTCGAATTCAAACAGATGGTGCGCGAACAGATCTTGCCGCGCCTCAAGGTGCTGGCTGGCGCCCAGACCGACACCGAGCTGCGCCGTTTCTACACTTTCGGCGTCTCCGAGTCAGCCCTCAGCGATATGCTGGATGCGGCCCCCTGGCCTACCGGGATCGAACTCGGTTACCGATCCGCCATGCCGCTCATCGAGCTGAAGCTCATCGGTCATGGTGCCAGCACGGCAGACATGGATGCAGCCGAAGCACGGCTACTCGACACGATCCAGCCCTGGCTGGTCGGCAGAGGGGATATCGAACCGGCGCAGCAGATCCTCGCTCTGCTGGAAGAGAAACCACTCGCTCTGTATGAATGTGAGAGCCGGGGGGCCTTGCTGGCCATGTGCCATGAACACGAGGCGCTGGAGGCCAGCTTTAGCAGCACCTTGAGCTGCGAGCTTAGCCAGCTGACGGGCAGTCCCAAGGGAATTAACCTGACCATAGGTCAAGCGGACCCTGAAGGCGTGCCCCTGCTGCTCTGCACCGACGGCCAACTATTCGGCCAAACCCTCAAGGTGAACCATCCGGACCCCGAGAGCCGCCGCAAGATCCTCGC
Organism: Aeromonas sp. HMWF016; assembly: GCF_963878195.1. Classification (NCBI taxonomy): domain Bacteria; kingdom Pseudomonadati; phylum Pseudomonadota; class Gammaproteobacteria; order Aeromonadales; family Aeromonadaceae; genus Aeromonas; species Aeromonas sp. HMWF016. The sequence goes on along the minus strand of NZ_CAWNWX010000073.1, from coordinate 7,307 downwards.
CTTTGCCGGCCTCGACATGCTGCGCCGCCATCTGCTGGGATTGCCGGTACTGGCCGATTACCTCACCCTGACCAGAACGGCCCAGCTCGGCGACTGACCAACCCTGAAAACCAATCCTGAATCTTCTGTACCGCACAGGCGCATTTCCATGATCCGGCCTTGGGCCGGGTCATCTCCAATCAGCACTGTCATTTCTTACGATCCCGTCACCCATTTGCACTCAATCCATTGACCTTCCAGCAGAAATATCCAAATACTGCACACTCTTCGGCTCAGTGATTCGCTTTATCCATCATTGAGAGATTTAATGACAGTAGAGGGGCACTTCCCTCTCCCACCCAGCAAGGAGAGCCGGTGTTAAGCAAAGAGTGGCTGCTGCTATCAAGTGACATGGATCAGGTCTGCCTGCGCATCGCGCCGGGTCTCACCAAACCTGTCACCGAACAGGATGTGCAGACCTTGCTGCTCGCCTCCAACTGCCGCCGCTATCAACCTCTGACGGAAGGGATCAAGCAGTCGGTAGCCCTGCTCAACATGCTGCAAGGCAACCCTGCCACCTCTGTTCCAACGACTCCCATCCCCATCGCCAAGCGGCACGATGCCAAGGTGCTTATTCTGGTCGAGAAAGACCGGATGAGTGCCAGTGCCCAGATCACCGCCGACTGGGGTGGCAAGTATCTGACCCTCGAACAGTTGCAAGAGGCGATCTCCATCAGCGAGGTGAAGCAGGGGGTCAGCGAGGCCCTGCTTGCTACCGCCATCCTTTCCGCCAAGGAAGCGGCCCCCGGCAGCATGCTGAAACTGGTCATCGCCCGCGGCCAGGCCGCCGTCAACGGTCAGGACACCCGCTACGAGCGGCTGGTAGAGACCCCGGCTGAACGTATTCTCAAACCGCAGGAGCTGGATCATGGCCGGGTCGACCTGAGGGACCTCGGCTCCATCGTCACCGTCAAGGCGGGCGCCCAGCTGATGCGCCGTCACCCGGCAACTCAGGGCGTCCCCGGCTTTACCGTGACCGGTCAGGAGCTCCCCGCCAAGCATGGCAAAGACAGCCCGATGAACGCTGGAGAGGGCACCTTCTTCTCGCCCGATGACCCGGACCTGCTGATTGCGAGCCGCGCCGGGCTCCCCTGTCAGGAGAAGGCGGGAATGAAGGTGGATGAAGTGCTGAGCGTGAAGAGGGTGGATGCCCGGCACGGTCACATCACCTTCGAGGGGGGACTCATCGTCAATGATGATGTCAATCCGGGCATGAAGATCTCGGTCAGCGGTGACATCGTCATCGGTGGCTTTATCGAAGGGGGCTGGATTGAAGCGGGGGGCACCATCACGGTACGCCACGGCATCATAGGTCGGCGCAATGAACAGGGCGAGTACCTCTGCCAACTCAATGCGCAAGGGGAAATCCACGCCAGCTATGCCCAGTATGCCCAGCTGGAGGCCGGCGGCGATATCCAGATCCAGACCCAGCTCAGCCACTGCTACAGCCGCAGCGGTCAGGACATCAAGGTGGGTGACGGCGGGATGCGCAAAGGGAACCTGCTGGGAGGGCTCGCCATCGCCAACCGGCTCATCATCTCCCCCGTGCTGGGTGCATCGGCCGGCAACCATACCAAGCTGCAAATCCTCGGCGGCTACTTTACCCACAAGGAGCAGGAGCATCAGCTCAAACAGCAGCAACAGCTCTGTCAGGAGCAGCTCGACAAGATCAAGGAGCTGGTAATGCGGCTGGTGCAACTCCCCACTGAAAAACGCAATCCCGATACCCTGCGCAAACTCAAACCAATCCGCGAGCGCCATCAGCAGGAGCTCCGCCAGCTGGAAGAGCAGCTGGCCGCCAACCACGAAGAGCTGCAAAAGCTGATGGCAGAGATGGACATCATCGCCACCCAGCATCTCTTCCCCGGTGTCGAGGTAGAGATGGCCCATCACCACAACCGGGTCGATATCGAACACGGCCCCATCCATTTCTGCATCCGGGAAGATCAACTTCAGATGATCCCCTATGAGGCGCATAAATAGGTCAAGCTGACCCTATTCATATCAGTAGCAACCGTGATCCGGCCGCCGATTTTCGCTACACTCGCCACTTCCCAGGCCCCATTGGGTGGGCCGCCCAGACTCAGGTAGTGAATGATGTACAAGCTGATCGCATTGGATATGGATGGCACCCTGCTCAACCCGCAAGGCCAGATTACTCCCCGCACCCACGCCGCCATCACGGCTGCTCGTGCCAAAGGTGTCACCGTGGTACTGGCCTCTGGCCGGCCGCTGGAGGGGATGAGTCGTTATCTGGTCGAACTCGGCCTCACCGGGGAGCATGACTATGTCATCTGCTACAACGGCGCCTTGGTACAGCAGGTTGCCGATCAGCGCATCATCCGCAGCCAGCTGCTGACCGGCAGCGATGCCAGCTCCGTCGCCAAACTGGCCGACGAGCTGGAGGTGAACGTACACGGTTTCTCCGTCACCAAAGGGCTTATCAGCCCGCGCGTCAGCCGTTACACCGAGCATGAATCCCGTCTTATCGGCATGCCCATCAATCTGATCGATTTTGCTACCCTGCCGGCCGACGAGCAGATCATGAAGGTGATGATGATCGACGAGCCCCCCCAGCTCGCCCGCGCCATCGAGCGCCTGCCAGCAGAGCTCTATGAGCGCTATACCGTGGTGCAGAGTGCCCCCTTCTTCCTCGAATTCATGAACAAGCAGAGCAACAAGGGGACCGGCGTCGCCGCGCTGGCCGATCACCTTGGTCTGACCGCCGAGCAGGTGATCTGCGTCGGGGATGCCGGCAATGACCACCACATGATCGAATACGCAGGACTGGGGGTCGCCATGGGCAATGCCACCGACGAAATCAAGACGCTGGCCCAGCACACAACGGCTCGCAACGATGAAGATGGCGTGGCTCAGGTGATTGAACAGTTCATCCTGAACGCCTGACGAGTCAGCGAGAACGCTGTATTCAATAAGAAAATAAAACGGGGAGGCTTCACAGCCTCCCCGTTTTTATCTCTGTCAGCCACTCACTGAGTGGCCAGACACTGGGTATGGGAACCCGGTTGCAGATAGGGGATCAGCAGCGGCGCCATCCCCTTGAGCACCTGCACCGGCAACGCGGAGGTGAACCGGAACTTGTCCGATTGACTGCCCGGCACATAAGCCGTCAGCGTGCCGAAGTGATCATCCCCCAGATAGAAGACGAAAGTCGCGGTACGGTTGCGAGCCTGCGAGCTGGTCACATTGCCATAGCGCCCGACCGTTTCGATCCGGTTGTCACCGGTCCCCGTCTTGCCGCCCATTGCCAGCACGGTGCCATCCGGCATGGTAAAGGCGCCGGCAATCCGCTTCGCCGTCCCCCCTTCGACAACCTTGGAGAGTGCATTGCGCAGCGCTGTCGCGACTTCGGCCGGCAAGACGCGCGTCCCTTCGGTATGGGTCGGATCGAACTCGGTCTCGAAGGGTGTTCCTCTGGCAAACGAGAGATGTTCGATGCGCAGCGTCGGTACCCGGATACCGCCGTTCTGGATAATCCCCATCAACTCGGCCAAGGCTGCCGGACGATCGCCCGAGCTGCCCAACGCGGTCGCCAGCGATGGCACCAGATGGTCGAACGGATAGCCGAGCCGCGCCCAGCGCTGATGGATATCGAGGAAGGCCTCAACCTCCAGCATGGTGCGGATACGGCTGTCACGAGCACTGCGGTGACGGGTCTTGAACAGCCAGCTGTAAACCTCCTGGCGCTCGTCACGGCTTGCCGCAACCGCCTCGGCAAAGGTCGCCTTGTCAAACTCCTTGAGGTAGGAGAGCAGCCACAGCTCCAGCGGGTGCACCCGCGCGATGTAGCCCTGATCCGGCAGTGAATACTTGCCAGGGCCGTAACTGACATAGAGCTGCTCCACCCGTTTTGCACTCAGCCTCTCATTCGGTAGTCGCTTGGCAAGGAAGGCGGAGAAAGTTGCCAAGTCGGCATCGGGCATCAGATAGCGGTGAACCGCCGCCAGACGCACAGCACTCGGCTTCAACCCATCCAGGAAGGTATCGAGCTGCTCATCGGCGCTCTTGCCGTGGTACTTGCGCCAGAAGCGCAGCAGATAGGTTTGACCCTCCTTGTCGGCAAACTTGGCCAGATACTCCTGACGACGGGGATCCTTGTCGTCCTTGAGCAGCTGTGCGCGGTTCCCCTCCTTGTAGAGGCTGTAACGCACGATGTCGCGCAGCAGGCGGACAAACGGCAGGTTGATGGACTCGCGCAGCGCATCGCGAATCGCCGGGATGCGGCCGTTATCCTCTTTGCGGAAGTTGTTGAAGGTGTGCATACCGCCACCGGTAAAGAAGCCTTCGCTGGGGCTCGCGGAGTATTGGCGATCCAGCGCGGCCTCCAGCATCAGGGGCAGGCTCTTGTCCTTCGCAGTCATCAGATAGGAGATGGCCCAACGGCTGAGGTTATCCTGAGACGCATCAGCCAGTTTGCGCAGACTCGCAGCCGGCATGTCGGCATAGCTGTCATGCAGTTCCGCCACTATCTCCAGATACGTGGTCAGTACCCGCAGCTTGGCAGTGGAGCCCAGCTCCAGCTTGGAACCTTCGTTGATGTCGAACGGCTGATCGGTGTTGTCGGTCTGAACCCGCACCTTGAACCCTTCCGGCGACTTCTCGAACAGGGTGAAGCTATAGCGCACATCACCGGTCTTCTCTGGCGAAAGCAGGCGCTCACCAAACAGACCAACCTGTGCCGCAAAAGTGGGGTCGGCGAGCTGCTGCAGATAGTGAGAAATCTCGTTCTGCAACGGCATATTGAGGCTGGTCTCAGCGGTCAGATCCATCCGGTCGAGATCGTACAGTTGCACCCCGAGCTGTCGGCTAAGACGGGTACGCGCCACCTGCAACCCCTTGCTGTTATTGACCTTGGTCACCGCCGGAGATTGCAAAAAGTCGCGGAAAGTCACCTTGGCCTTGAGGGCTGCTTCCATCAGCGGAGGCGTAATCATCCCCTCCTGCACAAACAGGCGCAGATAGCTGTCAGTCAGCGTCGCCAGTGAGCTCCGTCCCTGAGCCAGATAGTAGGAGGGACGACGGTGGGCGATCATCAGAGAAACTACCTGACGCAACGCAAGCCCCTGCTCTGCCAGCGAGGCATTCTGGTTGCGAGCCGGATCCAGCAGACGGTTCACATCCTCGACATTGGCACCAAACCAGACCCAGAGGCCATCACCCAACCCATGCACCTCGCCGTAGCCAGGAGCTGCAGAGAGGGGCACCGAGTTGAGATAAGCCCATGCCACCAGTTTGCGCGCCTCCAGCGTCTCTGGCCCAAGGCGATAAGCTCGCACGCTGGCAGATGCCATCTGGCGGATCTTCTCGGTGGGGGACATGGTCAAACCGTCAGGTGAGTGACGATACTTCTCCACCTGGGTCGCCAGCGTACTGCCGCCAGCGGATTGATCCTGCATATCCAGCGCTTTGCCTACCTGAGAAACTGCCGCTTTGGCAAAGCGGGGCCAATCCACAGCCGGGTTGGCCAACGGCTCCTCATTGCTCAGCAGGTCACGGTTCTCGATAAAAAGCAGCGACTGGATGATGAGCGGCGGGATCGAGGCAAAATCCGGATAGTGATGGGTCGGATACCGGAACTGGTAGAAAGGCTCGGCGCGGCAATCATAGAGCGACAGCCCAGCCTGAACCTTCTCGGTATAGGGGACAAAGAAGCCACGCTTGGCGTAGTCGTAGAGCGCATCGGAGAAATGCACCTGCTTGCTGACCTGATAGCCCCGCTGCAGCAGCCGCTCCTGCATCATTGGCAGTTGTACGTAGCCAAGTCGCTTGTCGAACGGCCCATCTTCAGGGAAAGCGATCTGCTTGCTCTGACCGGGCTCAACCTGATAGGTAAGCTTGGCGGCATAGCGCGAGATCTCCCGAGATTGCAGCTTCGAGGTTTTCATCTCGTAGCCAACCAGAGCGATCACAGCCCCAAGACACGCGAGGAAGAGGAAACAAAACAGCCAGCGCCACCAGGAACGACGCTTGCGCTTGGGGTTCCCGTCCGTGCTCTGGACAGATGAATCTTGAGATGCCACTTGTGTCAAATCCGTCTGTTCTGATGCGCCCATAAAAGCCCCACCATGGTTGCGCAATTTATTGTGTTTCAATCAAGCTTAGTCGTTTCAAGTCAATGGCTTGAAACTATTGACCGCTTTGCATTGATGGTAACAGGGCAACTCTAAAAAGGGGAGCCGATTGTTGCAGGAGTGTCAGAGATCAGAGCTCATAACAAAACACCGGCCAATGGCCGGTGTTGTTTAACAAGGTAAGCGAAGCATTACTTGTGGGAACTCATGCTCTTCAGCTTGGTGCTCAACTCTTTACGTTCTTTGGAGAGCTCAGCATTCTTGATGATGTGGTCATCCACGCGCTCCTCATAGTCAGTACGCATGTTGGCGATGATGGCCTGCACTTCATCAATGCTCATACCCGGCTTGATATAGTCGCTCAGGTTATCGAGCAGCAGTACACGCTTCTGGTTGTCACGGATCTTCTTCTCGTTATCCGCAATTTCACGCTTGAGTTTGTTCTGGCGACGGGACATACGCACATATTCCAGTACATCGCTGAAGGTGGACTTGTTTACTTGTTCCATATCGATACCACTAGCTTAAGGTTGATAAAAACTGGCCAAGTTACACCTGAAACCCGGCAAACTCGGCAAACTCGGCGCGGGACAGGCAAACTCAAGATGCCCTTACTCTACCGAGTTATAAGCGAGATACAACCCCAATCGAGCACAGCAAGCCAAAAGCAGACCAGTAAAAATAAACAAGCTGGGTGAATTTACAGACAGAAAAGCCCGGTCTAGTGACCGGGCTTTGGTGTCTATTCTGGCGTGCAAGGCTGTGGCCAACGTGAAAATTTCCCATAGCAAAAAGGCCTTCCCTATCGGGAAGGCCTTCTATTTAGTGGCGGAGCGGACGGGACTCGAACCCGCGACCCCCGGCGTGACAGGCCGGTATTCTAACCGACTGAACTACCGCTCCGCTGTCTGGTTAGCATTTTGCTAAATTGTCTGCCGCTTACTCTGAGGTGTCATCCTCTCGGCCAACGTCGTGATGTGTACGTCGTTGTTTAATTAGGTGCCTGGCAGTGTCCTACTCTCGCATGGCGAATGCCACACTACCATCGGCGCTACCGCGTTTCACTTCTGAGTTCGGCATGGGATCAGGTGGTTCCACGGCGCTATTGCCGCCAGGCAAAATCTTCAATCTGAGAAAGCTGACATAAGTAGTTTCGTATTCGTTACAAGGCTCGAA
>NZ_CAWNWX010000072.1:0-1671 GCF_963878195.1 Aeromonas sp. HMWF016 | reverse complement strand
TGCTCTTTAACAATCTGGAAAGCTGATTTAAAAAGTAGTTCTCAAACATTTGTTACAAGTGCTTTGGAAACTTCTTGGCGAAAACCAAATTTTATTTGGTCCTTGTTGTACGACAACAAGCTGTGCCGGTTTCACCGACACTTCTTGGGGTTGTATGGTTAAGTGACTAAGCGTACATGGTGGATGCCTTGGCAGTCAGAGGCGATGAAGGACGTACTAACCTGCGATAAGCTGTGAGAAGTCGGTAAGAGACGCTATTACTCACAGATTTCCGAATGGGGAAACCCACTTAGCATAAGCTAGGTATCGTTGCATGAATACATAGTGCAACGAGGCGAACCGGGAGAACTGAAACATCTAAGTACCCCGAGGAAAAGAAATCAACCGAGATTCCCTCAGTAGCGGCGAGCGAACGGGGATTAGCCCTTAAGTTTCTTGGAAGTTAGTGGAATGGTCCTGGAAAGGCCAGCGATACAGGGTGATAGCCCCGTACATGAAAACGACCTTGAAGTGAAATCGAGTAGGGCGGGACACGTGACATCCTGTCTGAATATGGGGGGACCATCCTCCAAGGCTAAATACTCCTGACTGACCGATAGTGAACCAGTACCGTGAGGGAAAGGCGAAAAGAACCCCTGTGAGGGGAGTGAAATAGAACCTGAAACCGTGTACGTACAAGCAGTGGGAGCCCTTCGGGGTGACTGCGTACCTTTTGTATAATGGGTCAGCGACTTACATTTTGTAGCGAGGTTAACCGTATAGGGGAGCCGTAGGGAAACCGAGTCTTAACTGGGCGTCTAGTTGCAAGGTGTAGACCCGAAACCGGGTGATCTAGCCATGGGCAGGTTGAAGGTTGAGTAACATCAACTGGAGGACCGAACCCACTAACGTTGCAAAGTTAGGGGATGACCTGTGGCTGGGGGTGAAAGGCCAATCAAACTCGGAGATAGCTGGTTCTCCCCGAAAGCTATTTAGGTAGCGCCTCGGACGAATACTACTGGGGGTAGAGCACTGTTTGGACTAGGGGGTCATCCCGACTTACCAACTCCATGCAAACTCCGAATACCAGTAAGTACTATCCGGGAGACACACGGCGGGTGCTAACGTCCGTCGTGAAGAGGGAAACAACCCAGACCGCCGGCTAAGGTCCCAAAGTTCTGGTTAAGTGGGAAACGATGTGGGAAGGCTCAGACAGCTAGGATGTTGGCTTAGAAGCAGCCATCATTTAAAGAAAGCGTAATAGCTCACTAGTCGAGTCGGCCTGCGCGGAAGATGTAACGGGGCTCAAACCAGGCACCGAAGCCGCGGATTTGCACTTAGTGCAAGTGGTAGGGGAGCGTTCTGTAAGTCTGCGAAGGTGTATCGAGAGGTATGCTGGAGATATCAGAAGTGCGAATGCTGACGTAAGTAACGATAAAGGGGGTGAAAAGCCTCCTCGCCGGAAGACCAAGGGTTCCTGTCCAACGTTAATCGGGGCAGGGTGAGTCGACCCCTAAGGTGAGGCCGAAAGGCGTAATCGATGGGAAGCAGGTTAATATTCCTGCACGACTTGTAATTGCGATGGGGGGACGGAGAAGGCTAGGTGGGCCAGGCGACGGTTGTCCTGGTGAAAGTGCGTAGGCGGTACCTTTAGGTAAATCCGGAGGTGCAACGCTGAGACACGAGACGAAC
>NZ_CAWNWX010000070.1:5468-8705 GCF_963878195.1 Aeromonas sp. HMWF016 | reverse complement strand
CCGCCAGCTTCTTGGGCTGTGGGACGCGGCCAAAGGTCAATTCGGTCTCGAAACAGGCGCGGGGATTGACCAGACAGGAGGCGCGCTTCTGCTTGAAGACGTGATCGAGGCAAGCCTGATTGCAGGCGATGCAGGTGTTGATCTCGTCCGCCCTGTCCTCGGCCGCCTTGATGACAAATTCAGGGTCAGCCAGGAAGGGGCGCGCCATGGAGACCATGTCCGCCTCGCCGCCTGCCAGAATGCGCTCGGCCACCTCGGGGGTATTGATCCGGTTGGTGGTGATAAGTGGCACGGTGAGGTGCTTTTTCAGCTCGGCAGTCACCCAGCTGAAAGCGCCACGCGGCACACTGGTGGCGATGGTGGGAATGCGCGCCTCGTGCCAGCCGATACCGGTGTTGATGAGGGTCACCCCCACCGCTTCCAGCGCTTTGCCAAGGGCAATCACCTCTTCCAGAGTCGAGCCCTGCTCCACCAGATCCAGCATGGAGAGGCGGAAGATAATGATGAAGTCAGTGCCAACCCGCTCGCGGATGGCGCGGACAATCTCCACCGGGAAGCGCATCCGCTTCTCAAAGCTGCCACCCCAGCCATCGCTGCGCTGGTTGGTGCGCTCGCAGATGAACTGGTTGATGAGATAGCCTTCCGAACCCATCACCTCGACCCCGTCATAACCGGCCGCCTTGGCCAGCGCCGCAGTGGCAGCGAAGTCGCGAATAGTGCCGCGGATCTGCCGCTCGCTCATGGCGCGCGGCTTGAAGGGGGAGATGGGCGCCTTGAGGGAGCTTGGCGCCAGACTGAACGGATGGTAAGCGTAGCGACCGGCATGGAGGATCTGCAGCGCAATCTTGCCCCCCTCCTTATGCACGGCACTGGTCACCTTCTTGTGCTTGCTTACCTGCCAGGGAAAGCTCAGTTGGGAGCCGTGAGGCACCAGCCGCCCACGCAGGTTGGGGGCGATGCCGCCGGTGACGATAAGGCCGACGCCACCGCGGGCGCGCTCGGCATAGAAGGCGGCCAGCTTGTCAAAACCGCCCTTCTCCTCTTCAAGGCCGGTATGCATGGATCCCATCAAAACGCGGTTGCGCAGCTGGGTGAAGCCGAGATCAAGCGGGGTCAGCAGGATTGGGTAACGACTCACGACGCCTCCAGTTAATTTTTTGTTATCAAACTGCAACTAGAGTAAAGAATCGAAAATGCTTTTTCAAACAATTGTTTGGATGATTTTTCAGCGAACAGCCGTGCCCTGAATGAAGTTAAGCGGTAACTCTTTGCAGGAAATGGCAATTGGGGGGCTAACTGGTTAATAATGAGCCCTCTTAACCCATTAACAGGGCGATAACTCGACTATGTCTATCTTCAAAGGTCTGGGTTGGCTGTTCCGCACGCTGTGGCGCCTGCTCAATTTCACCCGGCTGATGCTGGTCAATCTGCTGTTTCTCGCACTGGTACTGATCATCGTCTACAGCGTTGGCCAGAAAGAGGCTCCGGAGACGCCCATCGAAGGCGCTCTGACCCTCAACCTCAACGGCGTGCTGGTGGAACAGCGCAGCACGACCGATCCCACCTCGCAGCTGCTGCGCCAGATGGACAACAGCGACGAGCAGCCGAGCGAGATCCTTCTCTCCGACCTGCTGTGGGCCATTCGCAGCGCCAAGGATGACGATCGCATCAAGGCGCTGGTGATCAAGCCGCAAGGGCTGCAGGGCACCAGCTTCTCCAAGCTGCAGGAGGTGACCGCCGCCATCGACGAGTTCAAGGAGAGCGGCAAACCGGTTATCGCCATGGCCGACTTCTACACCCAGGGCCAATACCTGCTGGCCGCCCATGCCGATCATGTGCTGCTCAACCAGAGCGGCGCCGTGGTGATCGAGGGGCTCGGCGTCTACCAGACCTACTTCAAGTCTGCGCTGGAGAAGCTCAACATCACCCCGCATGTGTTCAAGGTCGGCACCTACAAATCCTTCGTCGAGCCCTATACCCGCGACGAGATGTCCCCCGAGAGCAAGGAGGCGAACCAGCGCTGGCTGGATCAGCTGTGGCAATCCTATGTGGCCGATGTAGCCGAGCAGCGCGAAATCGAACCGGACGCCGTGGCACCGGGCAAGGATCGCTTCCTCGAGCTGCTGCGCAAGGCCGGTGGCAACGCCGCCAACTACGCCCTCGACAACGGGCTGGTGGATCAGCTGGCAACCCGCGACGAGATGACCCAAGCGGTCATCAAGGAAGTGGGTGAGAGCGACGACCACGGCTGGAAAGGGGTTGGCCTGAAAGAGTATCTGGCCGCCATCCCGGATCAGTATCCCCAGAGCGGCAAGGATGAAGTGGGTCTGGTGGTCGCCAGCGGCGCCATCATGGATGGCGTCCAGCCTGCCGGCACCATCGGCGGCGATACCCTCTCCGACCTGCTGGCCGATGCTCGCCGCGATGACAAGGTGAAAGCCGTGGTCCTGCGGGTCGACAGCCCGGGCGGCAGCGCCTTCGCCGCCGAGCAGATCCGCGCCGAGCTGCTGGCCCTGAAACAGGCTGGCAAGCCGGTAGTCGTCTCCATGGGCAGCTACGCCGCCTCCGGTGGCTACTGGATCTCTGCCGATGCGGACAAGATCTTCGCCTCCCCGACCACCCTCACCGGCTCCATCGGGGTGTTCGGCATGTTCGCCACCATCGACAAGGCACTCTCCCAGTACGGCGTGCACACTGACGGCGTCGGCACCACCGACTATGTCGGCGTCGGTCTGACCCGTGCCCTGCCGGAACACGTCGGGCAGGCGATCCAGCTGAGCGTCGAGGATACCTACCAGCGCTTCGTCGGTCTGGTGAGCAAAGGCCGTGGCCTGAGCCCGGAAGAGGCGGAGAAAGCTGCTGAAGGTCGCGTCTGGACTGGCGAGGATGCCAAGGAGCTCGGTCTGGTGGATGAGTTCGGCAACCTCAATGACGCCATCAAGGCGGCGGCCGATCTGGCCAACCTCAAGGAGTGGCAGGTCACCCCCATCGAGCAGGAGGAGTCCACCAAGGACAAGTTCCTGCGCCAGCTGTTCGACAGCAGCGCCCGCGTGCTCGCCCCGCAGCTGCAGAGCTGGCTGCCGGCCGGCTTTGGCAAGGCGCTGAGCGAGGTGAACCGCAGTCTCGACCCGCTCACCCGCTTCAACGACCCGCAAGGCACCTACGCCTTCTGTCCGGTCTGCGTGCCATAAGATGCAGCACACGAAGCAATAAAAAACGGCGACCATCTGGTCGCCG
>NZ_CAWNWX010000070.1:0-5458 GCF_963878195.1 Aeromonas sp. HMWF016 | reverse complement strand
CCTCTGCGCTGGCAGAGCGTTCAATCAGGGATTGAGGCGGGTCGGCAGGCCGGTACGCTGCTCCAGCACCTGCTTGACCACGTTGGAGTCAGACTCGGCGTGGGCGATGAAGCGGGTGATGGCCGGGGTCATCGGGAGCGGTACGGAGGCGGTGGAGTTGAACTCCTCCTCGTTGCGCGACAGCGGCTCGTGCACTTCCATGTAGCGACCGCCATCCGGCTCGACCGAGGTCTTGACCGGCTGGTTGACGAACTGGACGCGGGTGCCGACCGGCACGTTGTCGAACAGATATTTGATGTCGTCGGCGCGCAGACGCACGCAGCCGCTGCTCACCCGCAGACCGATGCCGAAGCTGGCGTTGGTACCGTGGATGGCATAGAGGTTGCCGATGTAGAGAGCGTGCAGACCCATGGGGTTATCCGGGCCAGCCGGCCATACCGCAGGCAGGGTAACGCCTTGGGCGGCATAACGGCGACGGATGTTCTCGGTCGGGGTCCAGGTCGGGTTGGCACGCTTGCGCTCTACCTTGGTGATCCAGTTCTCCGGGGTGTTGACCCCCAGCTGGCCGATGCCGATGGGCAGCACTTCCACCACGTTCTTGCCTTTCGGGTAGTAGTAGAGGCGCATCTCGGCGACGTTGATGACGATCCCTTCGCGGGGGGCGTTGGGCAGGATCAGCTGATGGGGAATGATCAGGGTGCTACCCGCCTTCGGCAGATAGGGATCAACGCCCGGGTTGGCTTCCATGATGTTGGTGAGACCCAGCTGGAAGTCAGCGGCGATCTGCTCCAGCGGACGGTTGTCCGCGGGCACCACGTATTCCTGGTTCTCGCCGATCAGGCGGCTGTTGGCCGCAGGCAGAGTGTATTCAACGGCAGCGGCCTGCTGGCTGACCAGGGCAAGTGTGCAAAAAAGCGCCGAAGCGGCAGTGCGAAGGGGATTCATAAAATTCCTGTGTGGTTTCCTGTACCAAATGGGCCGGAGGCCGTCTCATCCTCGGTCTGCCGGTGGCGGGTAAACCTGCACCACGGCGCCAATAACCGAGCGCGCATTCTTTCCCGAGTCGGCCAAAATTTCAACTTTGTTGTCCCGCTTTTGTTGTTAAAAAGCGTCTTTTGTGCGGCAATCGCGCTCAAGCTGGCAAAAGCCACTGTGACACAGCGCAGCCAAACGGCGGATGAACAGGATCGGGAGGGCAGGCAGAAAGCGCCAGGCCACCCCGCAAACAGGGGAGGCACAAGCCAATTGTTTCGCTCATGAAACTGATATCAAAACGTTTGTCTCACTAGCAGATACAATCTCATTTGCACCGGGGCCGACAAAATGGCGCAAAGCGGTGCCATAGCGCCGCCCGACGCGATTATTTGATTGATCTGGCTCGGGTTTATGTTTACCAATGAAGCATTGCGGCCAATCAGGGAGATGAGGGGCCGCCAGCAACCACCAAGGACGAGGTTTCGCCATGTTGTCGTATCTGCTGCGCCGCACGCTGCTCATCATTCCGACCTTTCTTGGCATCACCCTGCTGGTCTTTACCGTCACCCGCTTCGTACCGGGCGGGCCGGTGGAGCGGATGCTGATGCAGGCACAGGTGTCGCAGCATGAGGGGGGCCGCTCCGGCGGCAGCAAGGGGGCGCAGGCCCTCTCCGACGAGCAGATCGAGGAGCTCAAGGCCTTCTACGGCCTCGACAAGCCGATGCTGGTCGCCTACTGGGAGTGGCTACAGAAGCTGGCGGTGCTCGATCTCGGCGATTCGACCCGCTACTACGAGCCGGTGTGGGATCTCATCAAGGAGCGGCTGCCGGTCACCGCCTTCTTCGGCGTGGCCACGTTCGTGCTGAGCTACGCCGTCTCCATCCCGCTCGGGGTAGCCAAGGCGCTCAAACACAACAGCCGCTTCGATTCGCTCAGCTCCATGCTTATCTACATGGCCTATGCCCTGCCTGCCTATGTGGTGGGGATCTTTCTCATCACCGTCTTTGCGTTTCATCTGGAGTGGCTGCCCATGGGGAGCTTCCCGGGGGACGAGTACGACTCGATGACCAGCAGCTGGGAGCAGATCCGTACTCTGTTCGCCCACGCCCTGCTGCCGCTCATCGCCTACGCCATCGGTGATTTCGCCATCCTCACCATGACCATGAAGAACAGCCTGATGGAGAACCTCTCAGCCGATTACGTGCGTACCGCGGTAGCCAAGGGGCTGCCATTTCGCCGGGCCGTCACCGACCACGCCATGCGCAACAGCCTGATCCCCATCGCCAGCCATCTGGGCTCAGTGCTCACCGTCTTCTTCGGCGGCTCCTTTCTTATCGAGACCATCTTCAACATCGACGGCATCGGCCTGCTCGGTTACGAGGCGATCGTCGAGCGGGACTACCCCACCGTCATGGGCATTCTTGCCATCACCTCCATGCTGATGCTGGTGGGCAATATCGTCTCCGACATCTGTGTTGCCATCGTGGATCCCCGCGTGCGGTTTGGAGAGTAGCCATGAACCCGGTCACCCTGAAAAAACTGAAGCGGTTCAAGTCGATCAAGCGCGGCTACTACTCCTTTATCCTGTTTACCCTGCTGGTGCTGGTCTCCCTGCTGGCGGAGCTCCTGGTCAACAGCCGGGCGCTGGTGGTGAGCTATCAGGACACCCTCTACTTCCCCACCTACAGCGCGGTGATCCCCGGTCGTCACTTCGGCTTCGACTACGACTACGAAACCAACTACCGCCAGCTCAAGAGCCGCTTTGCCCATGAGCAGAAGGGGGATTGGGTGCTGCTGCCGCCGGTGCCATGGAACCCCTACGAGCAGGATTTCAAGGAGGACACCTACCCCCCTTATGCCCCCAGCCTCGCCGATCGCCACTTCTTCGGCACAGATACCGGCGGGCGCGACGTGCTGGCACGGCTGGTCTACGGCTTTCGCATCGCCATCGGTTTCGCCTTTATCGCGCTGGTGGCCAGCTACGCCATCGGCGTCACCATCGGCTGTCTGATGGGTTTTCTCGGCGGCCGCTTCGACCTCATTCTGCAGCGCTTTATCGAGATCTGGTCACAGGTGCCGTTTCTCTACGTCATCATGATCCTGGTGTCGCTCACCAAGCCCAACTTCAGCCTCTTTGTCGCCATCAACGTGCTGTTTGGCTGGATGGGGATCACCTGGTACATGCGCACCCTCACCTACAAGGAGCGGGCGCGGGACTATGTGATGGCGGCGCGGGCGCAGGGGGCAAGCAACGGACGCATCATCTTCCACCACATTCTGCCCAATACCCTGATGATGATCGTTACCCTGGCCCCCTTCTCGGTGGTGGGCAACATCTCCACCCTGACCGCCCTCGACTATCTGGGTTTTGGCCTTGCACCGCCGACCCCGAGCTGGGGGGAGCTGCTCTCGCAGGGGATCAACAACCTCGACGCCATCTGGATCGTCAGCTCGGTGGTGGCGGCGGTAAGTCTGGTGCTGATCATGGTCTCCTTCATCGGCGAGGCCATCCGCGAGGCATTCGATCCGCGCCCCTTCACCCGTTATCAGTAGGAGCTTCACCATGTCCTCCCCCATGCTCACCGTACGCGACCTCGAGGTCACCTTTACCGTCGACGGGGACGAGCTCAAGGTGCTCGACGGCGTCAGCTTCAGCGTTGCTCCGGGACAGACGCTCGGTCTGGTCGGCGAATCGGGCTGCGGCAAGAGCGTCACCGCGCTCGCCATCATGGGGCTGCTGCCCCGTCCCCACGGTCGGGTGGTGGCCGGCACCATCAATTTTGAGGGGGAGGATCTGCTCGCCCTCCCTCCCGAGCAGATGCACAAGGTGCGCGGCAACCGCATCTCGATGATCTTTCAGGAACCGATGACCGCGCTGAACCCGGTGCAGACGGTGGGCGAGCAGCTGATGGAGGTCTACCGCCTGCACCGCCCCGACTACGGCAAGGCCGAGCGCAAGGCGGCCGCCATCGCCATGTTGCAGAAGGTGGGGATCCCGGAGCCGGAGCGGCGCTTTGCCGTCTATCCCCACAACCTCTCCGGCGGCATGCGCCAGCGGGTGATGATCGCCATGGCACTCGCCTGCGAGCCCAATCTGCTCATCTGCGACGAGCCGACCACGGCGCTGGATGTGACCATTCAGGCCCAGATCCTCGACCTGATGAAGGGGCTGCAGGCCGAGACCGGCATGGCCATCCTCTTTATCACCCACGACCTTGGCGTGGTGGCGGAGCTGTGCGACGAAGTGGTGGTGATGTACGCCGGACGGGCGGTGGAGCAGGCCGATGTTTACACCCTCTTTGCCAACCCGCGCCACCCCTACACCCACGGTCTGCTGGGGGCCATCCCGCGCCTTGATGGCCAGCCCAAGCAACTGCTTAACACCATCAAAGGACAGGTGCCAGCCCTGCACGAGATGCCGGCCGGCTGCCGCTTCACCAACCGCTGCCCCCACGCCAGCGACCGTTGCAGCCGCGAAGTACCGGCTGTCGAACAGCTGGCCCCGCACCACGGCGTGGCCTGCCACCACTGGAAGGAGCTGACCCCATGAGCACGCTGTTATCGGTA
The DNA here is from genome assembly GCF_963878195.1 of Aeromonas sp. HMWF016. Taxonomy (NCBI): domain Bacteria; kingdom Pseudomonadati; phylum Pseudomonadota; class Gammaproteobacteria; order Aeromonadales; family Aeromonadaceae; genus Aeromonas; species Aeromonas sp. HMWF016. The sequence goes on along the minus strand of NZ_CAWNWX010000070.1, from coordinate 916 downwards.
AGGGGGCTGACCCAGCACTTTCGCCTCGGCGGCCTGCTGCGCAGGGGCTACACGGTGCACGCGGTGGATGACATCAGCTTCGACCTCAAGCAGGGAGAGACGCTGGGGTTGGTGGGCGAATCGGGCTGCGGCAAATCGACCCTGGGGCGCACCCTGCTCAAGCTGTTCGAGCCGAGCGGCGGCACCATCACCTTCGAGGGGCGCGATATCACCCGCCTCAGCCCTCGCGAGATGCGATCCCTGCGTCAGGAGATGCAGATGGTGTTTCAGGATCCCGCAGAATCCCTCAACAGCCGTCACACGGTGGGGCAAATTCTGGAGGAGCCCTTTATCATCCACGGAAAAGGCAACACTGAGCAGCGGCGTGCCTGGGTCGATGAGTTGCTGGCCAAGGTGGGGCTGCCCACCAGCGCGCGGGATCGCTATCCCCACGAGTTTTCCGGCGGCCAGCGTCAGCGCATTGGCATTGCCCGCGCCATAGCCCTCAAGCCCAAACTGCTGGTATGCGACGAGGCGGTCTCGGCCCTCGATGTCTCGGTGCAGTCGCAAATCATCAACCTGCTGCTCACCCTGCAGCGGGAGATGCAGCTCGCCATCATCTTCATCGCCCACGACCTGTCGGTGGTGAAACACATCTCGGATCGCATTGCAGTGATGTATCTGGGACGAATCGTCGAACTGGCGGATGCCCAATCGCTCTATCTGGCGCCCCGCCACCCCTATACCCGGGCACTCATCTCGGCCATTCCGGTGCCTGATCCACGTCGGCGCAGCCAGCGCATCCTGCTAACCGGCGATGTCCCCTCCCCCATCACCCCTCCTGCCGGCTGCCATTTCCATCCGCGCTGCCCCCATGCCACGGAGCACTGCAAAAACGTGGCGCCAACCCTCGAAGGGAAGGATGAGAGCAGTCATC
>NZ_CAWNWX010000069.1:88371-95585 GCF_963878195.1 Aeromonas sp. HMWF016 | reverse complement strand
GCTGGGTGGGGGTAAAGCTCAGCACGAACTCCCGGCCATTCTGGGCGGCGATGTAGAGGGAGTCCTGCGGATGTTCAAAGCGGTTGCAGCGGGCAGCCAGCGCCTTGGTCACCGACTCGTTGAGGGTCGGGAAGTCGGTGAGACTACCCTGGCTCAGCAGGGTTTCATAGTCACCGGTAGCCGCCAGGATCTCCAGTTTCTGCTCGCCCGGGCGGCGTTCGGCGCAGATGGCCCCTTCGGTACCGACGTCCAGAATCGCGCTGATCTGTTTGAGCACGCCGGAGGCAAACTCCTTGAGCGAATGGAGATGATAGAGGTCTCCAGCCCCTTCCAGGATCTTGCCAAGACCTTGGCGGCTCTTGTCGATGGCGCTCAGCGTTTCATATGAGCGCAGGGAGGCGATGACGGTGGTGTAGAGCTTTTGTACCGTCAGTTCGGTCTTGGTTTTGTAGTCGTTGATGTCGTAATCGAGGATCACCCGCTGCTCTGGCGCCTGCCCGGGTTGGCCGGTCCGCAGCACGATACGCACCAGCGAGTTATGCATTTCATTGCGGATCTTGTGCACCAGTCGCAGGCCGGCGTCTTCGGTCTCCATCACCACATCCAGCAGGATCAGGGCAATTCTGGGATTGGCTTCCAGCATGGTGGCGGCTTCAGCACCGCTGTAGGCGTTGAGCAGTTCAAGCGGGCGGGATTTGTATTGAATATTGGAAAGGGCAAGCCGGGTAGCATGATGAATGTCGGGTTCATCATCCACGATCAGCACCTGCCAGGGGTTGAGTGCCTTGGGGGTAACGACCTCTTCGTCATCGAGTTCGATGATGTCGTCATCCAGCCAAATGTCGTCCTTGTCTTGGGCACTGCTCATATCGGTTACGCCTCCGGCGTTCAATGAGTATGTAAACAGTATGCACGATCATGCTCGGTAGACGCATCAGCTTAAATGCAGATCGTGAGCTTGCTCTGCCATTGCACTTATTCGAAAGGTTCCAGATATGTCTGGATCGACTTCTTCAGCCAGGCCAGCGCCTTGCCGTGATAGGCGTTCTGCGCCAGATAGACCCCGTAATCCCGCCACTGCAGGCTGAACTTGTGTTTCAGGGTCAGTAGCGAACCCTGCCTCAGCTGGCTCTGTATGAGGGGCGAGGGGAGCACGGCCCAGCCCAAGCCATCCAGCACCGAGTTGCGCATCAATTCAAAACTGGAGAGGCCGATGTGCTTGCCGCCGACAGGCAGCAGACTTTTTAGCGAGAACTCATCCACATAGGAGAGCGTTATCTGGGTGTGGTCAGTCAGATCCTGCTGTACCACCCGCTTCAGGGCTGCCAGTGGGTGGTTGGGGGCGACCACCATCAGGGTGCGGATAGGGTTGAGCAGATCGATGTGGAGGCCGCTGCGCTCCTGATCTTCGGTAATGAGGCCGAAAGCGGCATCGACAAATCCCTCCTCGACCAGCGCGGGCAGCTCGGGAGGTGAGGTGAGCACCAGCGAGATGCTGGTGCCGGGAAACTGGCTGTGCAGTCCAGCCAGCATCTCGCGCCACACCTGTTCGGGGATGGCGTCATCGCGGGCAATCCGCAGCGCCACTTCGGCGCCCGAAGCGTAGTGCTCGCACTTCTGTTGCAGGCTGTTGGCGGCCTGCAGCAGGCGGGTACAGTCATCCAGCACCAGCTCGCCGATCTCGGTCAGCCGACTCTGGTTGGCACCGCGTTCAAAAAGTTCGACGCCAAGCTCCACTTCCAGTGCTGCGATGGCGGTACTGACTGCACTGCGGCTCTTACCAAGGCGGCGGGCCGTGCTGGCGATGGAGCCACTATTTGCGGACTCGACAAAGAGTTCTATCTGATAAAGCTTCATGGTTTACGGCTTATGACACAGTGATCCCATCTTCACCTTACCTTGCCCCCGACTGACAAGGCAAACGAGTAGCGTCGATATTGTCGATGCTCAGCGACTCCCGCCTGAGAGAATGCCCGAGCTACTATCTCTCCCGTCGCAGCAACAAAAGGAAATTTTATGTTATTCAGTCGCATGCTTTTAGCTCGAATATTTTTGACGGGCGCCATAGTGACCGAGGTGGCAGGCACCTCGAGTATGGCGATGATCCCCGAGAACGATGCCGGATGGCTCAACTATTTGCCGATGTGGGTGCTGATTTCGCTCTCGTATCTGCTACTGGCCAAAGCCGCCAAAACAATCTCCATTGGTATTGCCTTTGCGTTGTGGGAGGGGCTGGGGATTGCGCTGATCACCGTCGTCTCCGTGATGTTCCTCGACTACAACCTGAGTGCTCAGGAGTTGATTGGTCTGGGGCTGGCGATAGTGGGTATTGTTATGGTGACCATGGGGGAGTGCCACGATGAGCCGACAAGTGCTCACGATGACACCCGCAATGGCGAGGAGGTTGTATGCACCCGTTAATCATCGTTTTTGGCGCAGCTCTGCTGGATATTGGCGCCAACATGGCGATCAACCGCTCGGTCGGCTTTCGCTACAAGAGGTGGGGTTTCCTCGGCATCCTGCTGGTGCTGATGGCCTTTACCCTGCTCTCCGAGGCGGTCAGCGGTGGCAAGATCGACCTGGCCGTGGCCTACGCGACCTGGGGCGCCATCGGTATTCTCGGTACTGCGCTGGGTGGCTTGCTCATCTTCCGCGAGCGCCTCAAGCCCATCGGCTGGGCCGGCATGATGGTGATGGCACTGGCTGTCGCCATGCTGACCACCGCCTGATAAAACGCCAGCAATAAATAAAAAAGCCGCCCGGTTCGCCGGGCGGCTTTTTGTTTGGCCGATGCAGACTCAGCGCGGCGCTTCGTAGAGCTCCAGCGGCAGGCCGTCGGGGTCTGCGAAGAAGGTGAAGCGCTTGCCGGTCAGCTCATCCACCCGCACCGGCTCCACAGCGACCTGATGGGCATGCAGATGGGTGATGACGCGGTCGAGGTCACCGACCCGAAAGGCCAAATGACGCAGGCCGCATGCCTCCGGCGTAGAGGGGCGCTTGGGGGTGATGGGGAAGCTGAACAGCTCCAGCTGGCTGCCATCCGGCAGGGCCAGATCCAGTTTCCACGACTGGCGCGCCTCGCGCAGGGTCTCCGCAATGATGGGCAGGCCCAGCACCTCGTGATAGAAGTGGCGCGAGCGAGCGTAATCGCTGGCGATGATGGCAACGTGGTGGATGGCCTCAAACAGCGGCTGGTGCATGGTGACTCCTTGTAAGCAGGATGGCGAGACGGGTAACTCAGGCTACCCGTCTCCCTCGGTCAGTTGAAGAATCCGCCGAACCAGTCGTCCAACGCGCTGCGTGGCGTACCCGGGCTGCTGCAGCTGGTCGGTGAGCCCATGGTCGAGACCTTGGCCGGCACCTGCAGGCTACCCGGGCAGTCGCTGGTGACCCGGGTGCCACTGGTGCGAGAGAAGTTGGCCCAGGTAACCCCTTCCGGGATCTGCAGGCTCAGGCTGTTGACACCGCGCTGGCTCATGTAGCCGGTGAACAGCTGCAGGGCGCCGCTGGCACCGGTGAGACCCGCCGGGGTGTTGTCATCGCGGCCGACCCAGATGCTGACCAGCTCGTTGTTGTCGAGCCCGGTAAACCAGGAGTCGCGCAGCTCGTTGGTGGTGCCGGTCTTGGCGGCCATGGTGGCGCCCGGGAACTTGGCTCCCAGCGAGCGTGCCGTCCCCTGACTTACCGTCTTGGTCATGGCGAACAGGGTGAGCCAGCTCGCCTGACTGTCGGTAACCCGTTTGGCAGTTTGATCATGCTGATAGAGCAGGCTGCCATCCCCTTTGACCACGGCGCGGATCGCCGACAGCGGCTGGGTCAGACCCTGATTGGCGATGGGCAGGTACATCTGGTTCACCTCCATCGGCGAGAGCGCCACGGCCCCCAGCACCAGCGACGGATAGGGCTGGATCTCCTGCTGCACCCCCAGCTTGTGCAGGGTATCGACCACCTTCTCCAGCCCCACCTGGAGACCAAGATTGACGGTCGGCACGTTGAGGGAGCTGGCCAGCGCATCCATCAGCGGCACGCTCTGGCGGAACTTGCGATCGTAGTTCTGCGGCGTCCAGACCTGACCATCCTGACCGCGAATGCGGATCGGCTGATCTTTGAGCGGGGTCGCCAGAGTGAGGCCGTTGGAGAGGCCGGTGAGGTAGACCGCCGGCTTGACCAGCGAACCGATCTGGCGGCGGGCATCGAGCGCCCGGTTGAAACCGGCGTAGCGGGGATCGCGGCCACCAACCAGCGCCACCACTTCGCCCTTGTGCCAGTCGGAGACCACCATGGCGGCCTCCAGCTTCTTCTTGCCGCGCAGTTTTTCGATGTCGGCGAGGCCAGAAGCGACCGCCTGCTCGGCGGCATGCTGGGCGATGGGGTCGAGGCTGGTGAAGATCTTGAGGCCGGACTGCTTGAGCAGATCCGGGCCGAAGCGGCTCTGGATCTCCCGCTTGAGCAGCCCCATGAAGGCCGGGGTACGGCCGTAGCTCATCTGGCCGCGGGCGATGATGCCGAGCGGCTGCTTGCTGGCCAGATCATATTCGGCCTGGGTCAGGCTGCCGTGATCCATCAGCAGTTTAAGTACCAGATCGCGGCGTACCTTGGCCCGATCGGGGAAGCGCCAAGGATCGTAATAGGAGGGGCCTTTCACCAGACCCACCAGCAGGGCGACCTGATCGATATCCAGCTCGTTGACCGGAATGCCGAAGTAGAAGTAGGAGGCGAGGCCGAAGCCATAGACCCCTTGCGAGAAGTTCTGCCCCAGATAGACCTCGTTGAGGTAGGACTCCAGGATCTCGTCCTTGCTATAGCGGTAGTCGATCAGCACCGCCATGTAGGCTTCCTGCAGTTTTCGCCACAGGCTGCGCTCGCGGGTCAGGAAGAAGTTCTTGGCCAGCTGCTGGGTGAGGGTACTCCCGCCCTGCACGGTGCGGCCGGCGATCAGGTTGGCAAACATGGCGCGCATGATGGCGATGGGGGATACGCCGCCATGCTGATAGAAGTCGCGATCCTCGGTGGTGAGCAGGGTCACCAGCAGGCTGTCCGGCACCTCGGCAAGGCGTACCAGCAGGCGGTCTTCCCGATCTTCGGTGTTGAGGCGGTCGAGCAGCACCGGGTCCATCTGGGCGTAACCGAGCTGGCGCTGGTTCTCCAGCGACTGGATCCCCTCGAGACGCGGGCCGTTGAAGGTGAGGCGCAGGGCGCGGGCACCATCGGTGCCATCGTAGAAGGCGAACGGTCGGCGAATAAGCTCGATGCGGTTGCCGATTATGGTGTATTCGCCCGGGGTATGGGGCTGGCGCACCTGCTTGTAGCTCAGCATGTTGAGCTCGCGCAGCATCTGGTCGCGCGACAGGCGCTGGCCCGGGTAGAGCTCCAGCGGACGGCTGTAAACCATCACCGGCAGCTGCCACTTCTCGCCGTCAAATCGCTCGCGCACCTGGGTATCGAGGTAGATGCCAAACACCACCATAAAGGCCGCTACCACCAGCGAGAGCTTGAAGCCAAGCCAGAACAGCTTGCGCCAGATGGTACGCTTGGGTGGCGCTTTCTTGGGGGCGCGCTTGCGTCGTTGGGTTGCCATAAATCCTCTTTGCTTTCCTTTCTACTTGTTATGTCGCGTTCGCGAACGTCCGATCGGGCCTGGCCAATCGAACCTAGATACCCATCTTCTTCTTGGTGACCCTGGTCGGCATCGCCTCCAGCGGATTGTCCGGCCAGTAGTGGCGGGGATAGCGCCCCTTCATCTCTTTTTTCACCTGCTCGTAGGATCCAGCCCAGAAAGCGGCCAGATCGGCGGTGATCTGCAGCGGTCGCTGGGCGGGGGAGAGCAGCTCCACCACCAGTGCCACCCGGCCATCGGCCACGCAGGGGGTTGCCGCCTGACCGAACATCTCCTGAATTCGCACCGGGATCACCGGTGCCTGCCCCGGCTGATAGCGGATCCGCACCCGGCTGCCGGTCGGTGCCGTGAAGTGGCCGGGCAGTGCCTCGTCCAGCCGTTTGGGCAGTGGCCAGGGCAGAGATTGGCGCAGGATGTCGCTCATATCGAGCTTTTTCAACTGCTCCAGCCGGGTCATGCCGCTCACCGCCGGCAGCAGCCACTGTTCGAGGGTGGCCAGCAGGCTGTCGTCATCCATGGCTGGCCACTCCTCATCGGGCAACCAGTCACGGGCGCAGCGCAGGCGGGCCAGCAGCCCTTCGCTGCTCTCGTCCCACGGCAGCACATGCAGCCCCTTGCGGCGGATGCCCTGCAGCAGGCAACGCCCCTTCTGTTCATCCGAAAGGTCCGTCAGCGGTCGCTGGCTCAGCACCAGCTCACCGATCACCTGTTGGCGTTCGGCCCGCACCCGCTCTTCCCGTTCATCCCAGTCGAACCACTGGCGCTCGCTCACCAGCTCCGGCAGCTGGCGCGCCAGCTCATCCAGCTCTATCGGTTCGGCGATGAAGATGCGGCTGCCGCGCTCGTTCTGGCCCATCTCCACCGCAATCAGCGCTCCCTGACCCTGACAGGGGTGACCCTCGATCAGATCGCAGCTCACCCCGCCACTGAGCTGGTAACGGCTGCCGCTGCGCAGCTTGCCGATGCGATCCGGCCAGGCGAGAGCGCAGAGCAGCCCGAGCCACTGACCCTGTGGATTGGCCGGGCGGGCTCCGAGCCGTTCAAACCAGCGAGCCGCACTCTGGCGCAGGGCTCCCTGACGGCGGTGGAACAGCACCGAGAGGCGCTCCGATCCTCGCAGATCTTCTTCCAGCAACGCCACCAGATATGCGGCATCGGCGACAATCCCTGTCAGACCTTCAGCTTCCAGCTCGCGGGCGCGCAGCAGCATGCGGGCGAGCCGGGGATGGGTACCGAAGGCCGCCATGGCGCGGCCAGCCGGGGTAAGTTGTTGCTCACCCTCCGGCTTCATGGCGCCGAGGGCGACCAGCAGCCGCTGGGCACTGGCGACGGCCGCGGCCGGCGGCATGTCGAGCAGCGGCAGATCTTCCACCTTTGCCCCCCATTGGGCAGCATCCAGCAGCAGACCGGTCAGCTCCTGAGTGAGGATGTCGGGCGGACTCTGCTCGGCGAGCCGCTCCTGCACTTCGTTGCTCCAGAGCCGGTAGCAGACGCCGGGACCGAGGCGGCCAGCACGGCCCGCCCGCTGGGTGGCGGAGGCTTTGGCGATGGTGCGGGTCTCCAGTCGGGTGACGCCGCTTTTCAGATCGAACGAGGC
>NZ_CAWNWX010000069.1:61704-88361 GCF_963878195.1 Aeromonas sp. HMWF016 | reverse complement strand
GATCACGACAGAGACTCCTTCGATGGTGAGGGAGGTCTCCGCCACATTGGTGGTGAGCACCAGCTTACGGCGGCCCGCAGGTGCCGGCTCGATGGCCGCTTGCTGGGCTGCCATGTCGAGGCGGCCGTAGAGGGGGGCGAGGGTCACATCATCCGGCAGCCGTCCTTCCAGCCACTGCGCCAGCCGCTCGATCTCGCCCTGTCCCGGCAGAAAGACCAGCAGGCTGCCATCTTGCTCGGCCAGCGCTTCGAGCACCACGGCGCCGACTTGCGGCTCCAGCCACTGCTGGCGATTGGCGGGGCGGTAGTGGTAGTCGATGGGAAAACCGCGCCCTTCCGAGCGGATCACCGGCGCATCCGGCAGCAACGTTTCGAGCGCCATGCCATCCAGAGTGGCAGACATCACCAGGAGCTTGAGGTCATCGCGCAATCCCTGCTGGCTCTCGATGGCGAAGGCCAGCGCGGTATCGGCGTGCAGGCTGCGTTCGTGGAACTCATCGAAGATGACCAGTGAGATGCCTGTCAGCTCCGGATCCTGCTGCAACATCCGGGTCAGCACCCCTTCGGTAACGATCTCGAGTCGGGTCGCGGAGCTGGTGCGGCTCTCGCCCCGCACCCGCAGGCCGATGCGCTCGCCCACCTTCTCCCCGAGCTGGCGCGCCAGAAAGCTGGCGATATTGCGCGCCGCCAGCCGTCTTGGTTCCAGCATGATGATGCGGCCGGGCAGCCGGTTCTGGCGTACCAGCTCCAGCGGCAGCAGGGTCGATTTGCCCGCGCCGGGGGGCGCCTGCAGGATCACGCTGCTGTGGCGGTCGAGGGCGGCAAAGAGTTCGGGCAGCACCGAAACGATGGGGAGTGGGGACAAAACGATCAACACCTTCTGTTGCAACCGGTAAAACGGCGCCTATTCTGCCACAGCCAGCCCGGCCACCGTGAGCAGATGTGGGCGGCAGATGGCCCTCGGCCCGGATGGCGAGACAGGAGGAGATGGCTGCCATAGAATGGGCCACCCTCTCTGTCTGGAAAAAGGCATCTTCACCCGAATGGCCAAACTCTTCTTTGCCCTGCCCGTCGGGGCGCTCGCTCCCGAACTCATCAACTGGCGTGATCAGCAGCCCTGGCCCGGTCAGCCGGTGCCGCAAGCCAATCTTCACCTGACCCTCGCCTTCCTCGGTGAAGCGGACGAGGTGACCACCCGCCGCCTGATTGCCGCCGTTGAGCGCCAGCACTGTCCGCCGCTCACCATCAGGCTGGATGAGACCGGCTGGTTCAGCCGCGCCAAGGCTGGCTGGGTTGGCCCGAAGGAGTGGCCCAACGAGCTGACCGTGTTGGCGAAGGCGCTGCGTCGTCACGGCGAGAAGCTGGGGCTTGGCAATGGCGAACAGGGTTATCGTCCTCACGTCACCCTGTCGCGCAAGGCGGGTGAGGCGCCAGCCACCCTGCCGGCCCCCGATTTTCTGCTTAAGGCCGATCAATTTTGCCTCTATGAGTCGATCTCGACCCCGGACGGGGTGCGCTACCAGCCGCTCGCCTGCTGGCCGCTGCGGGCCAGAGCCAAGGATGAGGGCGCTCGCGATGAGTGGGACAACGAACAGGCGCGGAGGGCGAACCCGTGATATTCGATCCGCCGCTGCAATCCGGGCAGCTTATTGCCCGCTACAAGCGCTTTCTGACCGATGTCGAGCTGGCCAATGGCGAGGTGATCACCATCCACTGCGCCAACACCGGCGCCATGACCGGCTGCGCCGACCCGGGCACCCGGGTCTGGTATTCGACCTCCGACAACCCCAAGCGCAAGCTGCCCCATAGCTGGGAGATCGCCGAGAGCCCGGCCGGCCACTTTATCTGCGTCAACACGGCGCGCGCCAACCAGATTGCCCGCGAGCTGATCGAGCAGGATGCCATCGCACCGCTGTGCGGCTATGCCAGACTGCGCACCGAGGTGAAATATGGCGAAGAGAACAGTCGCATCGACCTCTTGCTGGAAGATGAGGAGAAGGGCAACTGTTACATCGAGGTAAAATCGGTCACCCTGCTCGACGAACGCGAGCAACCGGGCATGGGCTACTTCCCCGATGCGGTAACTGCCCGCGGCGCCAAGCATTTACGTGAATTGATGGCCATGAAAGCGGCCGGTCACAGAGCCGTGCTGCTATTTATGGTGTTGCACTCCGGAATAAGCCGGATGCGCCCTGCAGCGCACATAGATCCGCACTATAGTCTGCTAATTGAACAGGCAATTGCGGCGGGGGTTGAAATTTTATGCTATCGGCCCCATGTTGGGGTGCAAGGCATGGTGGCACAAGGATTTATCCCGTTTGAATCCAGCCACCTGTTACCCGAGGGGAGTTCATAAATATTGGAGTGGGTAACATTATTGGTACGGCTCGTTTGCTTACCCGTTACCCTTCTGCTATAGATGTCGCCCTCAATTTATGGATGGCACGGGTAGCGTGCTGAATTAGGAGACAGGGCATGCCAACAGGCGAAAACAGGAAATCTCTGGGCCCCCTGGCCATTGCGGGTGTCGCGCCTTACCAGGAAAAGCCGGGTGAGGAGTACATGAATGACCAACAGAAGGCGCATTTTCGCAAGATCCTGGGTGCCTGGCGCAACCAACTGATGCAGGAAGTTGACCGCACCGTTGATCACATGAAGGACGAGGCTGCCAACTTCCCGGATCCCGTGGATCGTGCCGCGCAGGAAGAGGAGTTCGCTCTCGAACTGCGTACCCGCGATCGTGAACGCAAGCTGATCAAGAAGATCGAGAAGACCTTGCAGCTGCTGGAAGATGACGACTTCGGTTACTGCGAGCACTGCGGTATCGAAATCGGTATCCGCCGTCTGGAAGCCCGTCCGACTGCCGACCTCTGTGTCGACTGCAAGACGCTGGCCGAGATCAAGGAAAAGCAGATGGCCGGTTGATACCGACCCGCTGCAATATGAAAAAGGGAGCTTGCGGGCTCCCTTTTTTATTGCGCATTTTTATTGAGCTGTTGGGCGGGGCGTCCCAAAATGCGCCTCACTGAACTGCTTATCCGAACCGTCATGGCTGTGAATACCCCTTCCTCCCCCCAAATTCGCCCCTATGTGGGCCGCTTTGCGCCGTCCCCTTCCGGCCCGCTCCACTTCGGTTCGCTGATTGCGGCCCTCGGCAGCTTTTTGCAGGCCAGAGCGCAGCAGGGGCGCTGGCTGGTGCGCATCGAGGATATCGATCCGCCGCGGGAGATGGCGGGGGCGGCCGACCTTATTCTCAAGACCCTTGAGGCATATGGTCTTGAGTGGGATGGCGAGGTGATGTTCCAGAGCGCGCGCCACGGCCGCTATGACGAGATCATCGAGCAGCTCTACCGGGCGGGCGATCTCTACTGGTGCCGCTGTACCCGGCGCGAAATCATGGCGAGCGGCGGCTTTTACAATGGCCACTGCCGCACCTTGGGGCTGACGGCAGAGGGCTCTGCCGCCCGCTTGCGTCAGCACCATCCGGTCTACCACTTCGATGACCGGTTGCAGGGCCATATCGCGGTGCCGGCGGCGCTCGCCGAGGAGGATTTCATTATCCGCCGCCGCGACGGGCTCTACGCCTACAACCTGGCGGTGGTGGTGGATGACATGGACAGCGGCATCACCGAGATAGTGCGCGGCGCCGACCTGCTGGAGCCGACGGTGCGCCAGATTGCCCTCTACCAGACCCTGGGGGCGGCGGTGCCGGACTGGGTGCATCTGCCGCTGGCGGTACAGGCCGATGGCAACAAGCTCTCCAAGCAGAACCATGCGCCGGCGCTGGCGCTGGATGAGGTGCGCCCGGCCCTGTGGCAGGCGCTGCACTTTCTCGGTCAGTGCCCACCGCCGGAGCTGATGGCAAGCCGGATCGACGAGATCATCGGCTGGGGCATCGCCCACTGGCAGCTGGCCCGGGTGCCCGCCAGCGAGAAGATCCCGTTGGTTGCCGGCTAAATCTGGCAGTCAAAGCCAAAAGCAAGGTGAAGTGCTGCGCGAGTCGGCTTGAGCGGATCGGGCGCAGGCTTTCGAGAGCAGGCAAGAGAGAACAACGGACCCTGCGCCGCGGATCCGGTTCGGTATAAGGTTGAGTGGGGTCATTTCCCGAAAAGCCATAAATTAAATTTATAGTGACGGGGTTGGCGCCATAGCCGCCTTGTTGCCGTGCCGACAGGCGCTAAAAGGGCAATGGCCGGTTTGTAAGAGCGAATTCCTTCGAACAGGCCGCTTTTTTAGCGGCAACGCCGATTCAAACGGGATCAATTGCCGTCACGGTTTTTCATTTGGTTAGGCGTGAGCTATGATAGGCCGCTATTTTTTTGGCCTCCCGTCAATTTGAAGTCATAACGAGGTGTACCATTTTTTCCCAGATCGCAAACTTTTGCCGCAAAGTGCTCGGCAAGGATGAGGGCGAGCAGTCGGCGGAGTCCCCCATTCCGGCCCGTGTTGCCGGACAACGTCGAACCCTGAGTCGTGACCAGCACCCGATTTCGCGCAAAGAGATCAGCGAGAATGCACTCAAGGTGCTCTATCGCCTGAACAAGGGCGGCTACGAAGCCTACCTGGTCGGCGGCGGAGTCCGGGATCTGCTGCTCGGGAAGACGCCCAAGGATTTCGACATCGCCACCGATGCGACGCCGGAGCAGATCAAGGCGCTGTTCAGCAACTGCCGTCTGATTGGCCGCCGCTTCCGCCTGGCCCACATTGTGTTTGGTCGTGACGTGATCGAAGTGGCCACTTTCCGCGGTCACCACCATCAGGTCAATACCAGCAAACATGTGTCGGCCCAGTCCGATGAAGGCATGCTGCTGCGCGACAACGTCTACGGCACCATCGAAGAGGATGCCGAGCGCCGCGACTTTACCGTCAACGCCCTCTACTACAGCGCCAAGGATTTCACCCTGCACGATTTCGAGGGCGGGCTGGAGGATTTGGCCGAGCGCAAGCTGGAGCTGATTGGCGATCCCGAAACCCGCTACCGCGAAGATCCGGTGCGGATGCTGCGCGCCGTGCGTTTCGCCGCCAAGCTCGACATGACCATCAGCCCGCGCACTGCCGCCCCCATCAGGGAGCTGGCGCCGCTGCTGCAGGATATTCCGGCGGCCCGCCTGTTTGAGGAGACCCTCAAGCTGTTCCTGGCTGGCGATGCCCTGACTACCTACAAGTTGCTGCGCGAGTACGGCCTGTTCCAGCAGCTCTTCCCGCAAGTGGCTGCGCTGTTTACCCCGCACGGCAATTCGCCTTACGAGCAGTTTATCGAGCAGGCGCTGATCGATACCGACACTCGCGTTCGTGAAGAGAAGCGCGTCACCCCCGCCTTCCTCTACGCCACCCTGCTGTGGGGCTGCGTCGAGGCCCGTGGTCGGGTGCTGGAGAACGAGAGCGGCCTGCCCTGGTATGACGCCTTCATGCTGGCGATCAACGAGGTGCTCGACAATCAGGTGCGGATCATCGCCGTTCCCCGCCGTTTCACGACAGATGTCCGCGATATCTGGGCACTGCAACAGCGGTTGACCCGTCGTCAGGGCAAGCACCCCGAGCGCGCCATGGAGCACCCCAAGTTCCGCGCGGCGTTCGACTTTCTGTTGCTGCGCAACCGGGTCGAGCGCGGTCTCGGCGAGCTGGCCAGCTGGTGGGAGCGTTATGTTGCCTCCAACCCCGATGTGCGCCCGCAACTGCAGCGGGAAGCGACCCGTCGCCCGGCCAGCGGTGAGCGCGGTGAGAGCCGTAGCCACGATGGCGAGAAGCGCAGCAGCAACAGCCGCAATCGCCGCCGCCCGCGCCGTCGCAAGCCGAAAGCTGCCGAGTGATCACAGACGTGATGACCGAGGTCTTCATCGCCATTGGTTCCAATCTGGCCGACCCGCTCGGCCAGGCGCGCCGCGCGGTCGCCGCGCTGGCGACGTTGCCGGAATCTGTGCTGGTGCAGGCCTCGTCGTTTTACAGCAGCCGCCCCATGGGGCCTGCTGATCAGCCGGACTACGTCAATGCTGTGGCCCGGCTCAACACCCGGCTGACGCCGCTGGCGCTGCTGGATCAACTACAAAAAATCGAGCTGGAACAGGGACGTGTGCGCAAAGAGGAGCGGTGGGGACCCAGAACCCTGGATCTCGATATGCTGCTCTATGGCGATCAGGTGATCAACCATGAGCGCCTGATCGTGCCCCATTACGGCATGAAGGAGCGGGAGTTCGTGCTGCTGCCCCTTGCCGAAATCGCGCCCGCTCTGGTGCTGCCCTGCGGCACCCCGCTCGCACAACTGGTTGCCCGCTGCCCGAGCAATGATCTCGCCATCATTGCCCAGAGTGCAGACGTACAGGAGCCTTTATGAGCAAGATCACCACCGCCAGCCTGCTGAAAATGAAGCAGGATGGTCAAAAGTTCACCGCCATCACCGCCTATGATGCCACCTTTGCCAAGCTGTTCGACGACGAGGGGGCCCACGTGCTGCTCATCGGCGATTCGCTGGGCATGGTGCTGCAAGGGGGTCAGGATACTCTGGCGGTCAACATGGATGAGATGGTCTATCACACCCGCTGTGTGGCTCGCGGTGCCAGCAATGCGCTGATCATCGCCGACATGCCCTTCATGAGTTACGCCACCCCCGAGCAGACTTACCAGAACGCCGCCCGCCTGATGGCAGCCGGTGCCCGCATGGTCAAGATGGAAGGGGGCGACTGGCTCTGCGACTCCATCCGCCACCTCACCCGCAACGGGGTGCCGGTATGCGGTCACCTCGGCCTCACCCCGCAATCCGTCCACGTCTTTGGCGGCTTCAAGGTGCAGGGGCGCGACGAGTTTCAGGCCCAGGAGATCTACCGTCAGGCCCTCGAACTGCAAGCGGCCGGCATCCAGCTGCTGGTGCTCGAGTGTGTGCCGAGCTCGCTTGCCGAGCGGATCACCAAGGCGCTGCGCATCCCGGTGATCGGTATCGGTGCCGGCCCCGCGACCGATGGTCAAATTTTGGTGATGCACGACGCCTTTGGCGTCACCTCCGGCTATGTGCCCAAGTTCACCAAGAACTTCCTGGCCGAGACCGGCGACGTGCGTGCCGCCGTGCGCCTCTATGTGCAGCAGGTGAGCGAGGGGAGCTTCCCCGGCCCGGAACACTGCTTCAACTGATGTGATGCCCTATCGATGAGAGCGGGGGCCTGAGCCCCCGTTTCGTCATCCTGTCAGGCTGATGTAACCCGTATCTTTTTGATTCATCTGAAGGTGAACTGCCGATGTTGGTTGTTAACAATCCTGCCGCTCTGCGTGAGCAGATCGCTCAATGGCGCCGTGAAGGGCGTGCCATCGCATTCGTGCCCACCATGGGCAATCTGCATCAGGGCCACCTGACGCTGGTGAAGGAGGCGCACAGCCACGCCGAAAAGGTGGTGGTCAGCATCTTCGTCAACCCGATGCAGTTCGACAAGGCCGAGGATCTTGCCAACTACCCGCGCACCCTGGAGCAGGATTGCGCGGTGCTGGAAGCGGCCGGTGTCGATATGGTGTTCACCCCGACGCCGGAGATCATGTATCCGCAGGGGCTGGCCAGCCAGACCTTCGTCGAGGTGCCGGGTCTTTCCAATCTGCTGGAGGGGGCGTTGCGTCCGGGTCACTTCCGCGGGGTCAGCACCGTCGTCACCAAGCTGTTCAATCTGGTACAGCCGGATGTGGCCTGCTTTGGCCAGAAGGATTACCAGCAACTGGCGCTCATTCGCAAGATGGTGGTCGACATGGCGATGCCCATCGAGATCGTCGGTGTGCCAACTGTACGTGCCGAAGACGGGCTGGCGCTCTCTTCGCGCAACGGTTACCTGACGGCCGCCGAGCGGGCCATCGCCCCCGAGCTGGCGCGCACCATGAACTGGATTGCCGAGCAGATCGAAGCGGGTGATCATCACCTGCCGTCGCTGGTGGCGCAGGCCAGCCAGCGCCTCGACAACGCCGGTTTTCGTACCGATGCCATCGACATCGTCGATGCCACCAATCTCGAAGCGGCCACCGACCAGAGCAAGCAGCTGGTGATCCTGATGGCTGCCTATCTGGGCAAAGCCCGTCTTATTGATAATCGCGTGGTGACGCTGCCCCGCGCGTGATCCTGTTCTGACAAGGAGAATCTCATGTCCAAGAAAGTCTATTGTATCGCCCAGTTTCAACCTAAAGCCGGTCAGGAGCAGGCCCTGTTTCAGGTGTTGCAGGCGCTCGAGCCCAACACCCTGCGTGAGGATGGCTGCCTGCAATATCGGGTAACCCGCCACATCGCCAGCCCGTTTGCCGAGGGGGAGAGCTTCCCCATCGTATTCAACGAGATTTGGCAAGATATGGCCTCTTTCGAGGCGCACTGCCAGCGTGCGGAGATCAAGGCGTTCTTCGAGCGTTACTGTCTGGCCGATGATGGCCTGGCTGCCAAGTGGAACGTCTGCGTCTATAGCGACGAACCCGAACAGTACGACGCCCCCGTAAAGAAGTAATTCCCCCGATTGCCAGCGGACGCCTTCCCGGGCGTCCGCTGTTTTTTCACGCCTGCACTCTCCTGCATTCCGGCGTTTTGTTCCGCGGCCCTGCCCGCATCCCCCTTCGTTTCTATCCACTTTCGGCCTGATGGCCGCTACAGGTATTCATGATGTTTGTCCTGATTGCATCGCTTGTTTTCTGTCTGCTCTGTTTTGCTCTCACCCGGTTGCCCACCGGGTTGCCGCTCTCGCGCAAGGTGCTTGCGGGTCTGCTGCTTGGTGCCCTGTTCGGGTTGGCCCTGCAACTGGGCTGGGGAGCCGATGATGCCGGCGTTCAGCAGACTCTGGAGTGGGTCAATATCGTCGGCGGCGGCTATGTCAGCCTGCTCAAGGTGGTGATGATGCCGCTGGTGTTTACCTCCATTCTCTCTGCCATCAACAAGCTGGAGCAGGCCCAGTCCCTCGGCAAGATCAGCGCCGTGCTGATCGGCTCCATGCTGACGCTGGTGATGATTGCCGGTGTGGTGGGGATGACTATCACCCACCTGAGTGGCCTCACCGCCGAGGGGCTGCTGAGCCACGGTAGCGACAGCGCCGCCCTGCAACAGAGCATGAGCACCATCGACAGTGCCCAGACCCTGCCGGCCCTGCTGCTCTCGCTGGTGCCCACCAACTTTGCCGCCGATATGGCGGGTAGCCGCGGTCTCTCGGTGATCGGGGTGGTGATCTTCACCGTGTTGGCCGGGGTTGCCCTGCTGCAGTTGAAGGCGGAGCATCCACAGGCCGGTGCTCGCGCCGCCGTGGCCATCGACACCTTGCAGCTGTGGGTGATGAAGATGGTACGGGTGGTGATTGCGCTCACCCCCTATGGCGTGATGGCGCTGATCGCCCGGGTGGTGGCCCACTATCCCCTGAGCGAGATCCTCAGCCTGTTCGGCTTTATTCTGGTCTGCTACGTCGCCATTCTGGCGATGTTTGCGGTACACATGGTGATCTTGCTGCTGATCGGCCAGAACCCGCTGCACTATCTGCGCGAGGTGTGGGGCGTGCTCACCTTCGCTTTTGTCTCCCGCAGCAGCGCGGCTTCCATCCCGCTCAGCATCGAGACTCAGCAGCGCCTTGGGGTGCCCGCCAGCATCGCCAACTTTGCCGCCTCCTTTGGTGCCAATCTGGGTCAGAACGGCTGCGCCGGCATCTATCCGGCCATGATGGTGGCGATGAGTGCCCCGATGCTCGGCATCAACCCGTTTGACCCGCTGTTCCTGCTGACCCTGCTGCCGGTCATCGCGCTGGGCTCCATCGGGGTGGCCGGGGTTGGCGGCGGTGGCACCTTCGCCGCGCTGATCGTGCTCTCCACCCTCAACTTCCCCATCGCGCTGGTGGGGGTGATGATCGCCATCGAGCCGCTGGTGGACATGGGCCGTACTGCTCTCAACGTCAACGGCTCCATCATGGCGGCAATGATCACCAAGCGCCTGCTTGGCGAACAGGCGCAGAGCGATGTTGCGGAAGGTGAGGTGTCCCGAGTCGCCAGCTGACTGCCAGCATTGAAATGAGAGAAGCCCGCAGTTGCGGGCTTCTTTTTGGGGGCGAAAGGTCGGGTTACTCGGCCGTGACGGGATAGCCGGCCCCTTTCCAGGCGAAGATGCCGCCCGGTACCCGATAGACCTGCTGATAGCCCTGATTGACCGCCCAGGCGGCAGCATTGTGGCTGCGGCCGCACTTGACGAAACCGCAGTAGATCACCACGGGGCGGGACTTGTCTTCACCCAAGAGCGCCTGGAACTGCTCAGGTGTGCCGCTACCCTCGACAATCTCGCTCCAGTTGTCACCGGCCTTGGCCTCTTTCACAAAGACAAAGTTCTTGGCGCCCGGGATGTGCTCCTTCTTGTAGGAGTCCTCATAGGGCATGGTGTCGATGATCACCAGCTCCTCGCCCTTGTCCATCCGGGTTTTCAGCTCGGCCACAGTCAGCAGCTGATAGCCCCCCTGCTGCGCCTCCTGTGCCAGCTGCACTGCCGATTGCTCGAGCTTCACCTCCTGCTCGAACTGGTTGTCGCCACAGCCACCGAGGGCAAAGCTGGCGGCGATCAGCGAGGCAACCAGAGTGCGGGATCGCAATGTCATCATGTCACTACTCCTTTAGAACGGGAAAAACGGGAACGGAAAAAACGGGGCGGGAGGTTCGCAGCAGGGCGCCCGCAAGCGTCAGTAGCAGCAGATCCCGCAGGATGGCCTCCGGCAGCGAGCTGAGATCAGCCCTGCCCAGACAGCCGCAAGAGATGTCGAGCCCGATGGCAATGCCATAGCCCAACACCGGAATAAACAGGGTGAGCAGCCCGATCACCAGCCATAGTCCCCAGAGCCGGTTGGCGATGACCGCAAGCCCTGCACAGAGCTCAAGGGCGATCAGTCCCCAAGCCGCGAGCGGGAGAAGCGGTGGCCAGATCAGGCCAAAGGCGCCGATCTGCTCGACGAACAGGGCGGGGGAGGCCAGTTTGAACCCGGCGGAGGCGATGAAGAATCCCCCCAGCGCCAGATTGGCCAACATGCGCACATAAACAGCCATGGGATAGCTCTTTATCATCCATGACTCCGACTGCCAACCACAGCAGTTTGCTTCGCCATGTCCGTGCTATCGGCCGGATAGCGGGCCAGCTCCTGATAGTCGCCGTCCGTTTCGCAGCGAAAGACGGCGGCCGTTTCGCCGCGCTGGCACCACTGTTGCCACTCGTCTGGCAGACAGTGGAGGCGAATGGCGAGGCCACAGCCGGCACTGAGCAGGCGCGGCACATCGCAGACCCGAAACGACTGGTTGTGCTGCTCCAGCCGCTTGCGCAGCCTGACCGTGCCGAGGGTGGAGTGGAACAGGTAGAGAAACTCTTCGTTCATGACTTGCCTCCCGTCATTGCGCGAGCGCCGAACAGGGCGGCCCCCAACGCACCGGCAAACTGGGCGTCCGGGTGGGTGGCGACCTCGCAGCCCAACCCTTCGGCCAGATAGTGGCGGAAGGTGGCGGAGTGGCTGACGCCGCCGGTAAAGAGCACCACGGGGCTGGCACCGAGGCGGCCGATGAAGTTGGCACTGCGCCGGGCCATGGCGCGGACGATACCGGCCAGGATCGACTCGGCGGGAATGCCCGCCGAGCGCAGGCTGATCGCCTCCGACTCGGCAAACACGGTACACATGCTGCTGATGTCGTGGGGCTCGGCCCCTTGCAGCAGTTCGTCAAGCTGCTCGACCCGAGCACCCAGAGTGCGGGTGATCACCTCGAGAAAGCGACCGGTACCGGCGGCGCATTTGTCGTTCATCAGAAAATCGGTGAGGTTGCCGTCGTCATCGAGCTGGATCACCTTGCTGTCCTGGCCGCCGATGTCGATGACGGTGTGTACCGACGGGCAGAGCAGGCGAGCGCCCAGCCCGTGGCAGGAGATCTCGGTGACCCGCCGATCGGCGAACGACGCCAGATCCCGGCCATAGCCGGTCAGGGTCAGGTGGGGACGCGCTGGCAAATCGGCCGAGAGCTCCTCCCAGCCTTGCTCGATGGCGGCCAGCGGACGAAAGGGGGTCGGCACCAGAAAACGGCGGACGATGCGCCCGCCATCCTTGTGGTCGAACAGGATCCCCTTGGTCGCGGTGGAGCCCGAGTCAATCCCGATGGAGAGTGACACGGCGCCTCCTCACAGCATTTCGATAAAGGCGGCCAGCCGGGTCGCCAGTTGTCCCTTGTCGGCGCTGGAGTAGTCAGTCTCGACCGCCATGTAGGGGATGCCATGGCGTTCGCGCACGTGGCGCTTGATGGCCAGCGACTCCACCGCATAGGTGTGGCAGGCCTGCAGGATGACATCGATCACTCCGTCCGCCTGATACTCCTCCACCATCTGGCTCAGCAGATTCATGCGCTGGTGGTTGGGAGAGATGCAGGAGCAGCCGATGGCCAGATACTTGTCGGTCAGCGCATCGAATGGGTCACCCTCTTCCCTGACGCACTGCTCGGTCGCCTTGGCGCCGGTGCAGTTCTCGTAACCCACCACCCAGCCGCCGTGCTCCTCGATGAGGCGTACCACCTTGTCGGCAGCGCCGCCGATGGGGCAGCCAGTGATGAGGATGCGCGGGCGGGCATCGAGCCGTTTGCCCTCGGCGTACTCGGCCTTGATGCGGCGGGCCATCTCCTGCAGCTCGCTGATGAGCTGCTCCTTGTCGAAGCGGAAGGTGGCGCCATAGACCACCTTGAGCAGGTCGGTGCCGCTCAGCGCTGGCGGATTGAGCTGACCCAGCCGGTAGAAGTCGGCCAGCGCGCGGCGCTCGCGGTTTTTCAGCACGATGGCGTCGCGCAGCGCCTGTTCGCTGATGGGTTGGCCAAACTGCTGCTCCAGCAACTCCTTGAAGCGGACGATTTCGCTGCGCCACAGGGTGCGGGAGGCTTCGTCATCGGCGCGGTTGGGCAACTGCATCACATGCACCGGTTTGAACTCGGCCATGTACTCGTACATCTTCTTCTTGCCGTCACAGGTGGTTTCCCCCACCACCAGATCGGAGAAGTAGAAGTAGGGGCACTTGTCGGTCTTGCCGAAACCATAGCTGCTCTTGATCAGCGGGCAGAGGTTGCGGGGCAGGTCTTTCTCGGCTTCCTCGATGGTTTCGTCGCTGGTGGAGCAGAGCGATACCACCACGGCGCCGGCGGCCATCGCCACCTCCTGCGGCATAAAGGTGCAGTAGGTACCGACCAGGGGGATCTGTCGCTCCTTGAGTGCCATCACAGCCAGAAAGCCCTGACGACGGGCATCTGAAAAACTATCGAAAATGGCTGGCAACTCGGTGATAAGTGACATAGGCGATCCTGCCCTGATGAGAGAAATGAAGAGACGGACGAGCCATCCGTGACGGCACATCCAACCGCGAGAATTATACCTTTGGGGGTAATTCGAAAATTGCGGTGGATCACAAGGTGTCAGGTAAATCCTTAATAACAGGCAGGTTATTGCGAAGGGGGCTAGCTGGTTGAAGGGGCTACTGGGGGAATAAAAAACGGGCACCGCGAGGTGCCCGTTTTGGCCATCAGTGGCGCAGGCCGGTGCCGCGCGAAATAAGCCACCAGGCCAGACCGTAGAGGGCCACGATGAAGCCGATGATGATGAGGTAGGCGGTGCCGAGCGGCACGTCGGAGATACCGAGGAAGCCGTAACGGAACGCGTTCACCATGTAGATGATGGGGTTCACCTGGGAGACGCCCTGCCAGAAGGGGGGCAGCAGGCTGATGGAGTAGAACACTCCGCCCAGATAGGTGAGCGGCGTCAGCACGAAGGTGGGGATGATGCTGATGTCGTCGAAGGTCTTGGCAAACACCGCGTTGATGAGGCCGCCCAGCGAGAAGAGGATGGCGGTCAGCAGCACGGTCACGCAGACGCTGAACAGATGGTGGATCTGCAGCGGCACGAAGAAGAGCGACACCATGGTGACGATAAGGCCGACGCAGAGGCCGCGCGCCACACCACCACCCACGTAGCCGGCGATGATGACGTAGTTGGGCACCGGCGCCACCAGCAGCTCCTCGACGTTGCGCTGGAACTTGGCGCTGAAGAAGGAGGAGGCGACGTTGGAGTAGGAGTTGGTGATCACCGACATCATGATGAGGCCGGGTACGATGAACTCCATGTAGGTGAAGCCGCCCATGTCACCGATACGCGAACCGATCAGGTTGCCGAAGATGACGAAGTAGAGGCTCATGGTGATGGCGGGCGGCACCAGGGTCTGGATCCAGATCCGGGTAAAGCGGCTCACCTCTTTGGCCAAGATGCTCTTGAAGGCGATGTAGTAAGTGGTCAGGTTCATGCTTTTCTCCCCTCTTCGACCAGGGTGACAAACAGCTCTTCCAGCCGGTTGGCCTTGTTGCGCATGCTCAGTACCTGCACCTGCTGGTTTGACAGCTGTTCGAACAGGCTGTTGAGGGACTGACTCTTGTCGAGATCCACCTCGAGGGTGCGCTCATCCGACATGCGGCCGTTGAACTCGGGCACGTTTGGTACGGCAGAACCTGGCGCCAGATCGAGCAGGAAGGTCTCGCGACCCAGCTTGCCCAGCAGGTTTTTCATGCTGGTGTTCTCGATCAGGCGACCCTTGTCGATGATGCCGATGTTGCGGCACAGCATCTCCGCCTCTTCCAGATAGTGGGTGGTGAGGATGATGGTGACGCCCTGCTCGTTGAGATCCTTGAGGAAACTCCACATGGAGCGGCGGATCTCGATATCCACCCCGGCGGTCGGCTCATCGAGGATCAGCAGCTTGGGCTCGTGCATCAGGGCGCGGGCGATCATCAGGCGGCGTTTCATGCCACCGGAGAGAGTGCGGGCCGGCATGTCGCGCTTTTCCCACAAATCGAGCTGGCGCAGGTACTTCTCGGCGCGAATTTTGGCTTCCGCCTTGGGCACGCCGTAGAAGCCGGCCTGATGGGTGACAATCTGGATCACCTTCTCGAACTGGCTGAAGTTGAACTCCTGCGGCACCAGCCCGAGCTGGGCCTTTGCCTCTTCCAGATGGGTGTCGATGTCGTAGCCGAATACCTTCACCTTGCCGCTACTCTTGTTCACCAGCGAGCTGATGACGCCAATGGTGGTGGACTTGCCCGCTCCGTTGGGGCCAAGCAGGGCGAAGAAATCCCCCTGCTTGACGGTGAGATCGATGCCTTTCAGGGCTTCGACGCCCCCCTGATAGGTCTTTTTCAGGCCGCTTATTTCCAGTGCGTTCATTGCAACCTCTAACTGGCTGAACCCGTCTTGATACAGAAAAGGCGGCCGAGGCCGCCTGAGACAGAAAATGGCGCAGCGCCACCTTGTTCGGTATGTTTTTTAACCTTGTTACTCTTGCGGTACCACTTTGCCGATGAAGGGCAGGTTGCGGTACTTCTGCGCGTAGTCGATGCCGCAGCCGACCACGAATTCATCCGGAATGGCAAAGCCGACCCAGTCAACCGGCACCTGCACTTCGCGGCGGGAGGGTTTGTCCAGCAGGGTGCAGATGGCGAGGGATTTCGGCTCGCGCAGGGAGAGGATCTCGCGCACCTTGTTGAGGGTGTAGCCGGTGTCGATGATGTCTTCGACGATCACCACATCCTTGCCCTTGATGTCGTCATCCAGGTCTTTGAGGATTCGCACGTCACGGGTGCTGTGCATGCCGGAGCCATAGCTGGAGGCGGTCATAAAATCCAGGGTGATGGGCAGCTGACACTGACGGCAGAGGTCAGCCAGGAAGACGCAGGAGCCGCGCAGCAGACCGATCATTACGACTTCGTCGGAACCCTGGTAGCGGGCGGTGATCTCTTCACCCAATTTGGCGATCCGGGCGGCTACTTCAGCCTCGGAGATCATCACCTCGACAGTGTGTTTCATCACTTACTCCCATATGGCCAAAGGGAAACTGGCCGTTCATGAACATCAAAACCGATGATTCTACCACCCGTGTCGAGAGGCGCCAGATATACGTGGTGCTTTTATCGGCTTATTTTAATTGATAGAGTTAGCAGGCACTCAGGCATGATTAGTTACAATACTATAAACACCATAATCAATAACTATTAGATGATAAAAACTATGGAACCACGCGCAGAAATAAGACGTCGTACCCGGCTGTCGCCGGAGGCTCGTCGCAATCAACTGATGGAATGTGCCATCGAAGTGTTCTCCCGCCGCGGTATCGGTCGTGCTGGTCACGCCGAAATTGCCGAGCAGGCCAAGGTCTCTGTTGCCACCGTCTTCAACTATTTCAACACTCGCGAGGAGTTGGTAGATGAGGTATTGGCCGAGATCGAACGCTTCGTGAATCAGATGTTGTCGCAGGCATACAGCGGCAATGGTTCAATCTTCGACAAGATAAAGCGCCATGTGAGCTTGTCTGTCGATGCGGCCTACGACCAGCCCGATTACGCAGGTATCTGGCTGGAGTGGAGTTCCTCGGTTCGGGAAGAGGTATGGCCTCGCTATACCCGGCTGCTCGATCAGTGCCTTGAGCTGATCGCCAGCGAGCTGCAAACCGCCATGGATGCAGGGGAGATCACCAGCGTGCTGTCGGCACAGGATCTGGCCCGCTCTCTGACCGGTTTTGGCTATGTGATGATGCAGATGATCAATCAACCTCAGCGCCCGGCGCGCGAAGAGGTGACTGATTTCCTGTTCAAGTACGTGACGGCACCTATTCAGGCTTGCTGATACGGCTTAACGAAAAAAAGCGCCCCTCATCGAGGGGCGCTTTTTTTATCCGGTTTGTCTGGTCAGCTCAGCCGTGGCCATAGCCCCAGCGGCTGGTCAGCTCATGCTCGACACCCAGATGATCGAGGATCCGCGCCACCATAAAGTCCACCAGATCCGCGATGCTTTTCGGCTCATGATAGAAACCCGGCGCGGCGGGCATGATGGTCACGCCAAGACGAGCCAGTTTCAGCATGTTCTCCAGATGGATCGCAGAGAAGGGGCTCTCGCGGGGCACCAGGATCAGCTGGCCGCGCTCCTTGATCACCACATCCGCCGCCCGCTCCAGCAGGTTGTCGGAGGTGCCGTTGGCAATGGCCGAGACGGTGCCCATGGAGCAGGGGCAGACCACCATCTGCTTGGGCGCCGCCGAGCCGGAGGCGACAGGCGAGAACCACTCCTCCTTGCCGCAGGCGACTATCTGACCCTCTTTGGCGCCATATTGGCGACAGAGATAAGCCGATAGCTCCTTCGGTGAGCCCGGCCACTCCTGCTGCTGCTCGGTCTTGAGCACCACTCGTGCCGCCGATGAGGCGAGCAGGTAGACCCGATAGTCCGCCTGCACCAGACACTCCAGCAGGCGCAGGGCGTAGGGGGCGCCGGAGGCACCGGTCAGCGCCAGGGTGATCGCTTTGTTCATAGTTCGCCGTGATAATCCTTGAGGCGGGCGATCAGCTTGTCATGAATGCCGCCGAAGCCGCCGTTGCTCATGATCAGAATATGGTCGCCATCGCGGCTCTCGGCCACCAGCCGGTTGATCAGGGTCTCCAGATCGTTGAACACCTTGGCGGGTCGGGTCATATGGGCCGTCACCTCGCCGAGATCCCAGCCGATGTTGGGCGGCTGGAAGAAGAACACCTCGTCGGCGCCATCGAAGCAGCCAGCCAGCTCCTCCTTGTGAACACCCAGCTTCATGGTGTTGGAGCGTGGTTCCAGCACGGCCAGAATACGGGCTTCACCCACCTTGGCGCGCAGACCACCGAGGGTGGTCTCGATGGCAGTGGGGTGGTGGGCAAAGTCGTCATAGACACTGATACCGGCTACCTCGCCTTTGAGCTCCATCCGCCGCTTGGGTGATTTGAACTGGCAGAGCGCCGCAATACCGTGCTCCACCATGACACCGGCATGACGGGCGGCAGCGATGGCCATCAGGCCATTGTTGACGTTGTGCTCGCCGATGCACTCCCAGTGCACTTCGCCCTGTTTCACGCCATCCAGCCACACCTCGAAGGCTGAGCCGTCATCGGCCAGCTTGACCGCCTTCCACTTGGCGTCGTCCTGACCCACCAGCTCCACTTCGCTCCAGCAGCCCATCTTGCGCACGGCGGTGAGGTTATCATCTGCCTGCGGGAACAGCACCCGGCCATTGCTCGGCACGGTACGCATCAGGTGGTGGAACTGGCGCTGGATGGCGGCGAGATCCGGGAAGATATCCGCGTGGTCGAACTCCAGGTTGTTCATCACCAGAGTGCGCGGGTGGTAGTGGACGAACTTGGAGCGCTTGTCGAAGAAGGCGCAGTCATACTCGTCCGCTTCGATGACGAAGAAGGGGGCAGAGCCGAGGCGGGCCGAGACCGGGAAGTTGCCCGGCACGCCGCCAATCAGGAAACCGGGCTCCAGCTTGGCGTACTCCAGCACCCAGGCCAGCATGCTGGCGGTGGTGGTCTTGCCGTGGGTGCCGGCAACGGCCAGCACCCAGCGATCTTGCAGCACGTGCTCCAGTAGCCACTGGGGGCCGGAGATGTAGGGCAGATTGCGGTCCAGCACATATTCAACACAGGGGTTACCACGGCTCATGGCGTTGCCAATCACCACCAGATCCGGCGCCGGATCGAGTTGGGAAGGGTCATAGCCTTCGGTCAGTTCGATGCCCTGTTGCTCGAGCTGGGTGCTCATGGGGGGATAGACGTTGGCGTCCGAGCCGGTCACCCGGTAACCAAGCTGTTTTGCCAACACCGCCAGACCACCCATAAAGGTGCCGCAGATCCCGAGAATATGAATATGCATACCGCTTCCTTTCGCAGTAAAGGGAAGTGCGCATTCTAGGGTGTGTTGCCGTGGTGGCACAAGCCGCACTCATGGTGAGAGGCCTACAGACTCGGGTGCTGAGAGCAAAACTCAGTAGCCCGATCAGCAATGTAAAGAAGAGGGCAAACCATCCGGTTTTATTTGAGGCTTGATTTTGTGTCGCACTTTCTTACAATTCTCAGTTTTTGTGACGCACTCAACAGTTTTACGATATCGCCCTTTTCCAAAGGAGAGTCCTCATGGGCAAGTTCCTGCTTTGCTATCTGGTCGGTGGTCTGGTGGCCATCAGTTGGGCTGCGCTGCCCGCTCATGGTCCCTGGGATCAATGGGATCTCGCGATTTTTCATACCGTTAATGGCTGGCTCGGGCAGTCGCCTTTGTGGGCCGATCTGGTTGCCATCACCAACAACCGGCTGTTCGATCTTGTTGTGCTGGGCTGCATGGGATTGATCCTAGCCCGCTGTTTCTTCGCCCGTGATATTGCTGGTCGTCGCCAGCTGGTGGCGATGGGCATAGTGATGCTGCTAAGTGCACTGGTGATCAACCAGCTTGGTCACAGATTGCCGGTGGAGCGGCCCAGCCCGACCCTGATGGTGAGCGACGCCCTGCGAGTCACCCATCTCAGCGAGATCCCGACCAAGGACTCTTCCGGTGACAGCTTCCCCGGGGATCACGCCCTGTTCCTGATGATCTTTGCCGGCTTTGCTCTGCGCTATCTGCCGCGCTGGGCGGGTGTCACCGCATTGCTGATGGTGCCGATCTTTTCCGCACCGCGCATTCTGGCGGGCGCTCACTGGTTCACCGATGTCTATGTCGGCGCGTTGGGGTTGGCGACCCTCTGCCTGCCCTGGGTGCTGCTGACCCCGCTGGCGGATCGGCTGATTGCGCGAATCGAACCCTATCTGGCCCCTCTGCCGCTGCTGCGCAGCCAGAGCAACTGAATTCTCTGCGGCAAAAATAACAACGCCCCGGCATGCCGGGGCGTTTTGCTATCTGACCATGGATCAGCCGGCCTGATAGCCGTTGGGGTTCTGGCTTTGCCAGCGCCAGGTATCGATCATCATCTGCTCCAGACCACGCTCGGCCTGCCAGCCCAACTCGGCACGGGCCTTGTGCGGCTCGGCCCAGCACTCGGCGATGTCGCCGGGGCGACGGGGCTTGATCTGGTAGGGAATGGAGCGACCGCTGGCTGCTTCAAACGCCTTGATCATCTCCAGCACCGAGTAACCCTGACCAGTGCCCAGGTTGTAGGTAAAGACGCCGGTATCCGATTCGATGCGTGCCAGCGCTTTGAGGTGACCGATGGCCAGATCCACCACGTGGATATAATCGCGTACTCCGGTACCGTCCGGCGTCGGGTAGTCGTTGCCAAACACCCCCAGCTCCTTGAGCTTGCCCACGCCTACCTGACTGATATAGGGCAGCAGGTTGTTGGGAATGCCGTTGGGATCTTCGCCAATCAGGCCGCTTTCGTGGGCTCCGACCGGGTTGAAGTAGCGCAGCAGCACGATGGCCCAGCGGGGATCGGAT
This sequence comes from Aeromonas sp. HMWF016, assembly GCF_963878195.1. Classification (NCBI taxonomy): domain Bacteria; kingdom Pseudomonadati; phylum Pseudomonadota; class Gammaproteobacteria; order Aeromonadales; family Aeromonadaceae; genus Aeromonas; species Aeromonas sp. HMWF016. Next base: position 68,123 of record NZ_CAWNWX010000069.1, on the reverse strand, counting down.
TTGGCGAGATCGCGCAGGATCTCCTCCACCATCAGCTTGGAGCGGCCATAAGGGTTGGTGGCGCTAGTGGGGAAATCTTCCCGCAGTGGCACCGAGGCGGGATCGCCATAGACGGTGGCCGAGGAGCTGAATACCAGCCGGAACACGCCGGCCCTGGCCATTTCCTCGCACAGCACCAGAGTGCCGGTGATGTTGTTCTGGTAATAGGTGAGCGGGATCTGGCTCGACTCACCGACTGCCTTGAGGCCGGCAAAATGGATCACTGACTCGATCTGGTGGGCGGCAAACAGCTGCTGCAGGCAGGTTTTGTCCAGCACATCCCCTTCGACGAAGATGACCGGCTTGCCGGTGATCTGCTCGACCCGCTTGAGTGACTCCGGTGAGGAGTTGGAGAGGTTGTCCAGCACCACGACCTGCTGCCCGACGTTCAAGAGCTCAACCAGGGTATGGGAGCCGATATAGCCGGCGCCCCCTGTAACCAGAATTGTCATTTTTTATCCCGTCTTCGACTGAAACTGGGGCTGAGTCTACTTGCCCGGCCCACTCGGGAAAAGCGCGAGATGCCAGGAACGTGCTTCAATAGTCGACGCTGACATCCCCGCTGGCGGTGCAGGAACAGGCCAGTGCCACTCCACTCTCGAGATCCTGCGCACTCAGGGTCATCACGCTCTGGCGCTCGATATCGCCTTCTGTGGTGCAGCGGCAGGCGCCGCATACCCCGGCGCGGCAGGCGGCCATCATGGTCTCGCCCGCAGCTTCCAGCGCTGCCAGCAGGGTCTGGCCCGGCAGGATCTTCACCTTCTTGCCGCTCTTTTTCAGGGTTAGCCAGAAGTGGTCGCTGCAGGTTGCAACTGGCGCCATACTCGATGTAACGGCAGGCAGACCGAACGACTCCTGGTGCAACTGCGCTGCCGGCAGCCCCAGCTCCGCCAGCATGGTGCAGACTGCAGCCATGTAAGGCGCGGGCCCGCACAGATAGACGTGGCGCGCGAGCAGGTCTGGTGCCAACTCCCTCAACATGTCCGCTGTGAGTCGGCCAATCAAGGGGTGATCTGCAGGGGCCTGTTCCAGAATCAGGGCATGGCGTACACCGAGATGAGCTTCGGCCAGTGCAGCCAGCTCGTCTGCGAAGATCACATCCTCGGGGGTTCTGGCGCTGTGAATAAAGCGGATATCGGCGTCCGGCCGTGTGGCCAGCTTGTCCCGCAGCATGGCCCATATGGGGGTGATGCCGGAACCGGCACTGAGCAGCAGCGGCCGCTCGCAGGGCAAGGCAGTCAGATTGAAATCACCGAAGGGGCCATCCACCCGGATCTCGTCCCCCACTTGCAGGGTCTGGTGCAGATGGTGGGAGACCAGTCCGACATCCTTGATGGTGACCTGCCAGCAGGCATCCTGCGGGCTGGAGGAGAGGGTATAGGCACGGCAGTGGGGCTTGCCGTCAATCTCGGTATGCAGCGTCACACACTGGCCAGCCAGCACGGCTGGCAAGGTTCCCGCCACTGGGTAAAATTGCCAACTCGCCACGTCGTGGGTATCTGCCCGGCGACCGATGCAGCGCAGGGTCAAAGAGGTGGAGGTCATCGCAAGGCTCCTCTTGCTCGGAAATGGCTTTGAAAAAAGGCGAGCTCAATGGCTCGCCAAAGGCTTACAACATGCTGAGTGTGTAAGGAGGATATGGAACCGCTCAGGCCGCCAGGATCTCGGCCAAGTCTGCCTCGGCCGTGGTGGTCCCTTTCAGGCCAAACCGCTCCTCCAGCACTTTGAGCAGGGCCGGGGTGAGAAAGGCGGGGGCGGTCGGGCCGGTACGGATGTCCTTCACACCCAGCGCCAGCAGGGTGAGCAGAATGACGATGGCTTTCTGCTCGAACCAGGAGAGCACCAGCGTCAGCGGCAGATCGTTGACGCCGCACTCGAACGCCTCGGAGAGCGCCAGCGCCAGCTGGATGGCGGAGTAGGCATCGTTGCACTGACCCACGTCCAGCAGACGGGGAATGCCACCGATGTTGCCAAAGTCGAGCTTGTTGAACTTGTACTTGCCGCAACCCAGCGTGAGCAGCAGGCTGTCGCGCGGCGCCGCCTTGGCAAACTCGGTAAAGTAGGCGCGCTCGGCCTTGTCGCCGTCACAGCCACCCACCAGAAAGAAGTGGCTGATCTCTCCGGCTTTTACCTTCTCAATCACCGCGGGCGCGGCCTGCATCAGGGCGTTGCGAGCAAAGCCGATGGTGATGAAGTGCTCGAGCTCGGTGTGTTTGAAGCCATCAAGTGCCAGTGCCTTGGCGATCACGGCGGAGAAATCATCCCCTTCCAGGTGGGTCACGCCCGGCCAGCCGACGATGGAGCGGGTGAAGATGCGGTCACTGTAGTTGCCCACGTTCGGGTCGATGATGCAGTTGGAGGTCATCACCACGGCGCCCGGGAAGTTGGCAAACTCCTTCTGCTGGTTTTGCCAGGCGGAGCCGTAGTTGCCCACCAGATGGGGGTACTGCTTGAAGAAGGGGTAGGCCAGCGCGGGAAGCATCTCGCCGTGGGTGTAGACATGGATGCCGGTCCCCTTGGTCTGCTCCAGAATGAGCTTGAGATCCATCATGTCGTGGCCGGAGACCAGAATGCACTTGCCCGGAATCGGGGTGACCCTGACCTGGGTCGGTTCCGGGTGGCCAAACGCGCTGGTTTCACCCAGATCCAGCATCTCCATGATTTTGAAGTTGAGCTGACCGATCTCCATGGCGCAGTTGAACAGTCGGCCCATTTCGCTCGGGTCTGTGCTGAGCCAGCTCATGATGCGGTGGAATTCGGCAGCCACCTCATCGCTCTGCTGAGCTAGCACCCGGGCGTGCTCCATGTAGGCAGCGGCGCCCTTGAGGCCGTAGAGGCAGAGCAGGCGCAGCCCCATGATGTCCTCGTTCACCTCATTCTTGCCCCGATTGGGGGCGGCTGGCGCGGCATGAGCGAGTTGTTCCAGCAGCTCGGCACCGGGCTCAAAGTAAGCGGACTGTGGTAAATCGTTCACCTGCACCGCCATCCCGGCCAGACGATCGGCCAGCTGCTGGCGATAGGCGAGGGCCTGATTGACGTACGCCACGATACGGGCGGAGTCGAAGTTGACGTTGGTGAGGGTGGCGAAGAAGGCCTTGGGGACGAAGGCGTCGATCTCGCGGTCGATGATGCCCTGCTCGCGGGCAGCCAGCGCCCAGGCGCTGAGCCCCTGCAGGGTATAGATCAGTACATCTTGCAGATCCGAGGTTTCCGCCGTCTTGCCGCACATACCTTGTGCGTAGGCACAGCCGTTGCCTGCCGGGGTACGAATTGTCTGTTCACATTGCACACAAAACATCATGCCTCTCCTAATTGGACATTTCAGTTGTCTGTTTTTTGGCGATTCTATTCCCCTCGCGAAAAACTTAATAGGCATTCAATTTGCCAATTAAATTTCCCTTGATGCAGATCAAAAACAAAAAAGCCGCCCAAACAGGGCGGCAAGCGGGTGGATAAAAGGAGAGACAACTCAGGTTTGCAACAGAACATAACAATCAAGCGGGTTGGGCCGAGTCTGGTCAGGTGTTCCCGGCCCGGTATTTCCTCAAGCCAGCATACGTGCGCTGTATCCGGCTTGGTTCACTATCAGGCCAGATAAGCGCGCAGCATCCAGACCAGTTTCTCCTGCTGCTGTACGTAGTCGGAGAGGATGGACGCAGTCCCTTCATCACCAGCTTCTGCGGCCTGAGCCAGAATGCGGCGCTGAGCCACCAGCAGTTCACGGAAGCTTCCCAGCAGGGATTCGACACAGGCACGACCGTCGTGCAGCCCTTTCTGTTCGGGAATGGCGGAGACCTTGATGTAGTCGCTGAAGCTGTGCAGCGGCACGCTATCCAGGGTCAGGATGCGTTCTGCCAGAGCATCGACTTTCAGCAGCAGGTCGTTGTAGATCTCTTCGAACTTCAGGTGCAGCTCGAAGAACTGGTTGCCGCGAATGTTCCAGTGGAAGCCACGGACGTTCATGTAGAGGATCTGGTAGCTGGCCAGCAACTTGTTCAGCTCGGCAGCCAGAGCTTGTGATTGAGCGGTATCAAGACCAATCGGGCTTTTCATCATTCACCTCCAGATAAGGAAATCGGGTTTGACAATCTGTCTTGGAACGAACTCAGATTAACCCCTTGTTATTTGAAGGGATAATCGCTCGTACCTAACAGTTTGATAGCGAGTGGCTATCAAAGCGGGGAGGGAAATGGTCAAAAGGCGGGTTAGCCTGGGTACTTCTCGAGCAGGGCCATCAGGATGGCCTGACACTCGCTATCCGGTTCGCTATCGACTTTGCTGGCGCGAAAGTGGAGCTGGAAGGCACGCATAACGGCGCGGCTCTGTTCGTCCCACTGGCCGCTCTGTGACAGGCCATAACCGTAGCGAGCCAGCTGCTGCTGCCACATGGTGAGACTCCATTCGGGCAGAGGGCTGGCAAGCAGCTCTGCCACCCGGCTTTCATCTGGCCAGGCACCGACGCCGTACTCCAGATAGAGCTGACGCCAGGGGAAGTGGGGGCCGGGATCCTGCTTGCGTTCGGGGGCGATGTCGCTGTGAGCCAGCACTTGGGTCGGCGGGATCCGGTAACGGTCGACCAGCTTGCGGCTGAGTGCGCCGACGGCGGCAATCTGCGCTTTGGTATAGGGCTGCCAGTGCCGTTGGTGAGGTGGCAGCAGCTCATCTTCCGGCGGATAGCCGAGGTTGACGATCTCGATGCCGAGCGAGCTGGCATTGAGCCCGGCATATTGGTGCCAGCGGCTACGGCCGGCATGCCAGGCACGCTGGCTATCCGGCACCAGCTGATAGACCGGGAGCGGTGTGTCACTGCTGTCACGAGGGATCAGGTAGTGGGCGCTCACCTTGTGCTCGGGCTCTGTAAGTAGACGCAGGGAGTGGGCGTCATCCTCATCGGTGTAGTGCAGGATAAGAAAGGCGATGCGCTCGTTCTGATTGGCGCTCTGATAGCGAGTGGAGAGCTGGTAGCTCTGCTGGTTGCAGCCTTGCAGCAGGGTGCCAAGCAGCGCACCGAGAAGCAGCGATGCGGCGATGCGCCATCCCCCGACTGCTCGCAGTGCGGACAGTTTAGTGGAGAGGCGCTTCGTCATGGCTGCTGGCCTGCCGGTTGAGCGGTGCAGTTAGTTGCGGTATTTGGCGGTGAGGCCGAGCAGGAAGTTGCGCAGGATCTGATCCCCGCAATCCTGATAGTGCTTGTGATCCTTGGCGCGGAACAGGGCGCTCAGCTCGGACTTGGAGAGGTTGAAGTCGGCGAGCTTGAGCGTGCCGAGCATGTCCTCTTCCTTGAAGTTGAGGGCGATGCGCAGCTTGCGCAGGATCAGGTTGTTGTTGATCCGGTTTGGCACCACCTGGGGTGGCGCATCTTCCCGCACACCGCGGCGAGTGACGATGAGACCGTCGAGGAACTGGCTCAGGGCGGAGTCGGGACAGGCGGCATAGCCCGCTTCCTGTACTTCTCCCTCTTCGGCCTCTTTCATCAGCCAGCCGTGCAGTTGGGCATGGTCGATGGCCAGATTGCCCTTGGCAAACATCTCGACCATCTCGTCGTTGCTGATGGTGAGGGCGTAGCGCAGGCGGCGCAGAATATCGTTGTTGGTCATGCTGACTCCTGTTTAAACGGCGCAACTTTACCATCTGTCGGCCCCCGCGTCAGAAAAAGCGGGGGAACGATATCTCCGGGCGCGTACCAGTCTATCTCAACTCAGGTAACGTGGCGCCTCCTGGCGCACCAGCTCAAGGGCATCCTGCAGCTCCAGCAGCTCGGGCTCCAGCTCGCTGACCGGCACGCCGTCGCGCAGCTGTTGCTCCAGTTGTGACAGCAGTCGCTGCAGACCGGGCACCCCCGAGTAGGCACAGCCGCCGTTGAGACGGTGGAGCTGGGCCAGCACTTCACTGTCGTCGATGGCGCCTGCAAGGGCGGCATCCAGCACAGGTTCCACCTCGTCGAAGCTCGCCAGTAGCATGGTCAGCATCTCTCTGGCCAGATCCTCCTTGCCGGCCGCCTGACGCACCGCCAGCGCCCAGTCGATCTGCTGATCGCCAACGATCTGGTGACGGCGATGGGCAAAATCGGTGATGAGTCTGGCCAGCATGCTCTCGTCGATGGGCTTGGCCAGATAGTCATCCATCCCTTGCCGGATCAGGCGCTCCCGCTCGCCGGGAATGGCGTGAGCAGTCACCGCCACGATCGGTGTTTCGGTATTGAGGGACTGGCTGCGGATCGCCTGGGTGGCGCTGATGCCATCCATGATCGGCATCTGGATATCCATGAAGATGATGTCGAACGGCTGGCTCTGAGCCTGTTTGACTGCCTCCTTGCCGTTCTTGCAGAGCACGACCTGAGTCACCATCTCCTTGAGCATGGCGGCGATCAGCTTGAGGTT